>NZ_JAAVXH010000050.1:0-5662 GCF_012273755.1 Dickeya sp. CFBP 2040 | reverse complement strand
GTTAAAAAATAAGAAATTCCATTTATGAAATATGAAAATTTTTCATGCCCATGGGGGGATAACATAAAAAATATAAATAGGAGTGTAGTCCCTCCGGTTTTTAGTACCACCGTCAGTGAGTATTTTCGGCCAGTTTTTGCCTCGCATAGATAATCGGTGGTATATCACTCAGAGAGCTATACGGGCGTTCTTCGTTATATTCCGTACGCCAGTCCTCTGTTCGTTCGCGTACTTCAAACAACGTTCTGAACAGATACATCTCAAGTATTTCTGTGCGTAGTGTTTTGTTAAATTGCTCAATAAATCCGCTCTGCCTTGACTGAGCAGGCTGAATAAAATCGGAGTATCACATCATGAAGTTCTGCCCATCCAGTTAACGTGCCTGCCTTTTTCGATACAATTTAACACGTTGATATAATGAATTTTTAATGAATTTATCAGCAAAAATTTGACATTCCACATTTTTTATTTATATAGACTATTATTGCCACACTGGCATCAATCAGATATTGCAGCTATATTTCACCCGGATTTGTGCTCTAAAAGCAATTTGTTCTCTAAAAGCAATAAGACTACCGTAGGATTTTGACTTGCTATTTTTCGTCGTCCAACCCGGAGACGACAAACTTGTATCTATGAAAATATTAATAAACTCAACAGGAGAAATGTATGAACAAAGTCTGTTCGTTACTAACTGGTCTGGCATTAGCAACAAGTATGATAACAAGCCCCTCTGTGCAGGCAAAAGGCCAGGCGGGAGTATTTGATTCCTACCTGCTGACATTATCCTGGTCACCCACATTTTGCCTGACACACGCTGGTAATGAGCAATGCACCAAAGGATATGGCTTTGTACTTCACGGTTTGTGGCCACAGTATGCCAATGGAGGCTGGCCGCAGGACTGTCCGCCAATTACTGCGCTCACTGCTCAGGAACGCAAATACGGCAATACCCTGTTTCCAACTAATACCTTACTGACTCACGAGTGGGAAAAACACGGCACCTGCAGCGGGCTGGGCGCGACTGGCTATCTGCAAGCAGCGGATAAGGCAGTGACTCGTGTGAACATTCCGGCCAGTTTCAATGCTCCGACCAAACCGTTACAAATGACAGCAGAGCAGATTCTGACCGCATTTCGCCAGAATAACCCGTCAATACCTCAGGGGGGAATTGCCGCTATCTGTAGCGGTCCGGAATTATCCGAAATTAGAGTGTGTATGGACAAAAATCTGAATTTTCAGTCCTGCAATAAAGCGGTAAAAACTCAGTGTCGTGACGGAAATATACGTATACCTAACGTTCGCTAATCCTCATTATGGAATTGAGCACCGCGTTAACCGATTATTTAATCTTATCTTTAAGCACGCTTATGTCAATTACTGTCGAAACATCGAATAACAATAATTACTTTTGTGAAGATTTCAATTAACTTTATTCTATATGTGAAATTTCACTGTAATTGTAAACCACCATGATGTTCGGTTGGACGTATCCATTCACCCAGTGCAGGTATGACAACATGTTCTTGTTTTCACCCCAGGATAGCACCTACACCAAAATGTTGTGTCAGTTCGAATTTCAGGCACAACAGGAAGGGATTACCCGTCAGACGATGGCCGCTGCGGTGGTATTTCGGGGCGGCATACTGCTGGTGCGCCGCAGCGCCAATGACCCATTTCTACCCGGCCACTGGGAGATCCCAGGCGGCGGTCGAGAGCCTGGCGACCATAACCTGCTTGCCACCCTGATGCGGGAGTTACAGGAAGAGACTGGCCTACGATTACGTTATATTCGCCATTATTTGGGTTTTTTTGATTATGTAGCCCCCATTAACGAGAAGATACGGCAGTGGAATTTTCTGGTCGATGTGATGCAAGAAGAAATATGTCTTAACGAAGACGAACACGATGCCTGGCAAATTGTACGTCAGCCTTCAGATATTCCCGAAGACTTCGCCATCAGCGAAGAAAGCCGTTTTGTGGTTAATACTGCAATAAAAATGCTGTGACAAATGCGAGTAACGCTGGGGATAGATATCAGGCCCCACTATATCGGGGGCCTGAATAAGATTTACACCAACTGTCCGAGAGACGCGGGTTCAAATCCTTTGAGGGTATCCAACTCCTTGCGCCGGACTTTCGCCGCCCAGTACGGGTCAGTCAGCAGTACGCGGCCTACCGCTATCAAATCAAACTCATCGCGTTCCATACGTTCCAGTAGCTTATCCAGACCTTCCGGACTAGAGCCTTTTCCGGCAAAAGCGCCGAAGAACTCATCCGACAGCCCGACAGACCCTACGCTAATCGTGGCAGCGCCGGTCACCTTCTTGGCCCAGCCAGCAAAGTTCAAGCCATCTTCGCCATCCACATCCGGGAATTCCGGCTCCCAGAAACGACGCTGAGAACAGTGCAATATATCCACACCGGCGGATACCAACGGTGCCAGCCAATCTTCCAGCGCCAGCGGCGTGGGTGCCAAACGAGCGCTATAGTCTTGTTGCTTCCACTGGCTGACGCGTAAAATCAGTGGGAAATCCGGGCCTACTGCGTCACGGACGCTCTTCACCACCTCGGCGGCAAAGCGTGCGCGCTGTTTGAGTGTTGCCCCCCCGAACGCATCGGTGCGCAGATTCGTCTCCCCCCAAAAGAACTGGTCGATCAGGTATCCATGCGCACCATGCAGCTCCAGCGTATCAAACCCCAGACGTTTCGCATCAGCGGCAGCGCGGGCAAAGGCGGAAATCGTATCGGCAATGTCTTCATCAGTCATGGCGTGACCACGTTCAGCCTCCGGTGAGAACAGGCCAGACGGGCTTTCAATATAATCAGGCTCCCAATCCACGCCTTTAAGTGGCGCTGAGCCGACATGCCATATCTGCGGCCCCATCTTGCCGCCAGCAGCGTGAACGTCGTTAATCACGTTTTGCCAACCTGCTAACGCACGTTCGCCATGAAAGAATGGAATGCCAGGATGATTGCGCGAACCAGGGCGGTCCACTACAGTGCCTTCCGACAAAATCAACCCTACCTCTCCTTCCGCCCGACGGCGATAGTACGCAGCAATATCATTGCCCGGAATACCGTCAGGGGCGAAAGTACGAGTCATTGGCGCCATCACAATACGGTTTTTTAATTCCAGTGTTTTTAGCGTAAAAGGACGGAATAAAACATCAATATTGGCCATGTAATCATCTCCTTGGGCATGAATCCGTGATGGTATACATTGTAAACTTGGTGTCAATCAGGCACATTAATACTACCAGGTAGCCTAAAGGAAACCACTATGCTGAAATCCTGCGCATCCCCTTATTCTCATGCCCGGTGCCCCAGCCGTTTTCTGTTGGAGCAAATCGCTGATAAATGGTCAGTGTTGGTGCTGGGTGCGTTATGCGAAAAACCGCTGCGCTTCAACGAGCTCAAACGCAGTCTGGAAGGCATCACACAAAAGGCGCTGACGCAGTGCCTGCGTAAACTGGAGCGCAACGGTATTGTAGAACGCCGGGTACTTACTTTTTCGCCGATTGCGGTGGAATATCACATCACGCCACTCGGACACACCTTAAAAGAACCGTTTCAGGCACTTTACCGCTGGACGGTAGAATACCTGCCTCAGGTAACACAGGCGCGAGAACTCTTCGATCAACGGCTGGATGAACAAGCCAGGGCGGTGTCCGACGTCAACGTCTAATGGCCGTTAACCTACGGACACCGTTTTTACTCGCTATTATTCAGGACACGGTAAACGACAGCATCATGCCGGTGTCTTCATGTTCCAACAGATGGCAGTGCGCCATGAACGCCCGTTCTTTCGGCGCCAGGTGATTGAACTGCACCAATACCTCGCTGCGTGCGCCTTCCACATGCACAATATCTTTCCACCCACGCCGATGTTCTGCGGGTGGTTTGCCATTTTCGGACAGAATGCGAAAGCGAGTGCCGTGAATATGAAAAGGATGCAGCATCATGTCGCCTTGACCGGAAATACTCCACACTTCGAGGTCGCCGCGTTTAACGTCAAACATCGGTTGACCCATCTGAAACGCCGCGCCATTAATACGATTGGCAGACAGAATATCCAGTGGCGTCGCTCCCGTCTTATGCCCCATGTCCCCATGGTCCATATTGCCATGATTCATGTTACCGTGGTTCATCCGGTCATGGCTCATGCCCCCGCCAGACGACGACACCGGCATTCCTCTGCCATGCGATTGCGGCATTTCATGCATTGCACCATGTCCAGTCATGTCCATGCCAGCCATCGCCTGCATACCATAACGCTGCATTAATGCCTGCATTCCCAGCCTATCGAGCTGCGGGTCCATCGTCAGTTGTAACTGGCGTGTTTTCAATGCCGAGGTGGATGGCAGTGCCGGCAAGGTTGCCAATATTTCCGGTAGTGATCCAGTACCGGGTTGACTGGTGGGCTGAATGCGCAACACCGGCAAAGGCTGATCAAAGGGTGGCAAGCTCATTCCCATTTGCATGACCGGCAGCGTTACCATATCGAAGGCCTTACCGTCGCGCGCATCCACCACCACTTCAAAGCGTTCCCCCATCAGCACCGTCAATGCGCTGACACGCACCGGTTCGGCCAACAAACCGCCGTCGCTACCAGTCACATAGAGCGGACGACCATCGCTGGCAGCCAGAGTCAACGACCGCGCGTTGCACCCGTTCAGAACTCGCAGGCGCAGCCACCCACGCGGTGCGTTATGCTGCGGATAGCGAACACCGTTAGTCAGCATCAGGTCGCCAAACCAGCCGACCGCTGCCGACATCACATCCAGTTGATAATCAATCTGCCCTTTGGCATCCAGCCGTTTGTCCTGCAGAATCAACGGAATATCATCCACACCCCATTGAAAAGGCAACGGCAACGCCCGACTGGCCGCATCCTGAATCAGGATCAACCCGCCCAGCCCCATAGCTACCTGACGGCCAGTCACTCCGTGGGTATGTGGGTGAAACCATGCCGTCGCAGCCGACTGTTCTACCCGAAACGCCGTACTCCATGTTTTTCCTGGTGCGATCTCCGCTTGCGGACCGCCGTCTGCGTTACCAGGAATCTCCAACCCATGCCAGTGCAACGTCGTCGTTTCCGGCAAGGTATTAGTGACGTTGAGCGTTACCTCCTGCCCTTGCTCAAGTTGCAATGCCGGCCCCAGAAATCCGCCGTTGATGCCCCAGGTGACGGTTTCTATTCCCGCTAACCAGCGCATACTCCCGGTCTGTAATTTCAGGGCAATATTGCCGCTCGCATCCGGTGCCAGCAATGGCGGTACCGGCAAAGTCGGACGTTCGTCGGCCCAGGCAGAACGGCTCCACCAGGGCAACAGGCTGGATGCACCCAGCACAGCGCTCAATTTAATAAACTCGCGACGACGCATACGTTCTTCCCCCATGCAGGTATCATTCATAAAATTGATTGATCATGACTGGCAGACTGCACCTTCCAGTAACAGGAAGGTCAAGTGTTTTTTATTTTATTTCAATAGCGTACTTTCAGATTATGGATATATAGTTCCGGCAGCATCTAAATCCATCACGGTGATAATAAAAAAATTATTTTAATAATCCGCCAATTTTTACACTGGTATCATTTTTAACTAAGACCACTCTGATTTTCTTCTGACATATTTCATCCTTGATATTTCATTGTGAT
>NZ_JAAVXH010000049.1:0-11986 GCF_012273755.1 Dickeya sp. CFBP 2040 | reverse complement strand
CTCTGAGTAGATGTCTTATAAACGTGAGTGTCTTACTTTTAAAATTGGGGGGTAAGCATCCCAAGAGCGGTAGCATGGTTAAATGTCATGGTTAAATGTAGGGTTTACCAGAGTGATGGATAATTCATGAATAAAACTCAGTATGAAAAGGAGTTGTCTATTTATGAGTTTAATTTTAATTTTTTTCTATGAATAATATTAATTTTACACGTAAGAACGTAATAAGGGGAGTCTCATGGTTGGGCTTGCTGGTCTGCGTCGTCTGGCTCATTGGACAACAAATCGGGCAACAACAAGAAGCGAGGTCTGTATCGGGGGAAATATTTTATATTAGTCACGACTTTTATACTGCTCAACAAAAAGAGTCCGTGACAGAAAGACATCTTTTTGGCGAGTCACATGCTGTCGAATCGGATGACGCTACTCTGTTTAGAGTATATGACCATCCTTTATCGGAATATATAATACAAAACGCACCGGAATCTGATTCACCGCTTAAGCTTACCGGTATTATTTATTCGCTTGACGCCAATGCTGCGATGATAACGGTTGAAAGTGATAATATGCAGCAGGATTATCGTACAGGGGAGAGTATATCGCCCGGTAATGAAAAAATTCTTCTTGTTTTGCCAGATAAAGTTATTGTCGATAGTAACGGATATTATCGGTCACTTCATTTTAAAAGTGGTTAAACTCAAGGTATAAGAATGAACAACGTTTTGAGACTAAACGTATTTCTTTTTATTTTTATGGTGTCGAATAGTGTTTGTGCTGAAAAAGAAACGACGACAGATGATGTTCATGCTTTGGCTACCACTCAATCTGAAAATACATCAAAAAAATATTCAGCGTCATTTCGTGAAGTAGACATAAAAGAGTTTGTTGCCACTGCGGCAAAAATTTTAAAGAAGAACATTATTATTGACCCGTCCATTACGGGGCAGATTTCAGTACGTAGTTATGAAGACCTGGATGAAAATCAATACCTCGTTTTTTTTCTGAACGTGATGGAAGCTTATGGCTACAGCGTGGTTTCAGTTGATAACCATACCCTGAATGTCGTCCCTCAGGCGCAATCGTTGCGGGCGGCCTGGGCTGAAGGTAACAAAGGGCGAGGAAAAAATATTGTAGTACGCCTGGCAAAAATGGACGCGCTGTCTGGCGCTGAACTGGAACCCATCCTGAGTGCTATTGCGGAAAGCAGTGCAGTGAAACTGAAATATTACTCGCCAGGAAACTTGTTTATTTTCACTGGCCGCGAGGATGTCGTTGAGCGACTGGTGGGCATTGTTAATCAGGTTGACAATGCCAGGAAAGATAACAGTCCGGCGGTATTTAACCTGAGTCAGGCAAAAGCATCGGATGTTGCTAAATCCTTGCAGAATACCTTCAGAAACCTCAACCCGGAAGATAAGGATGCGCCTTTAATTTATGGCAACGATGCGACCAGGACTATTGTGGTAAAAGGCGGCGCGCAAGTTAAGGCGGAGATCGGTCGGTTAATTTCAGCCATGGATGTGCCAGGTCAGC
This sequence comes from Dickeya sp. CFBP 2040, assembly GCF_012273755.1. Classification (NCBI taxonomy): domain Bacteria; kingdom Pseudomonadati; phylum Pseudomonadota; class Gammaproteobacteria; order Enterobacterales; family Pectobacteriaceae; genus Dickeya; species Dickeya sp. CFBP 2040. The sequence continues at coordinate 10,456 of NZ_JAAVXH010000049.1, read as the reverse complement.
AATCCCAGGTGTTTTTTTTAAAGTATGCTGATGCGGTGCAAATGGCGAAGCTGTTTAACAATAATCAGTCGGGAAGTTCTGAGGCTGGCGCTTTTTCGGGTAGTTCGATGGCGATGGAAGCGCTGCTGGCGCAACAATCACAACAGTTGCAGGGCGGCATGACTCCTGCTGGGCAGTCCACCAATCTGGACAGTCAGGCTACCGGCGGCTCTTTATCTGGATCTGGCGGTACGGATTTTTCGACCGACCCCAGCAGTATGTTCGGCGGTAGTATGTCCGGTGACGGCGATACGCTGCTAAAGCAAATCCACGTCCATGCTGATCGTGATAACAATGCCCTGGTCGTCAGTGCACCGCCTGCTGCGATGAAGCAGGTGTCATCCATTATACGGCAGCTTGATGTCCGGCATGAGCAGGTACTGGTTGAAGCGATTGTCGTGGAAGTGCAGAAAGCCGAAGGACTGAATCTCGGTATCTCCTGGGGAAATAAAAACTACGGTGGCAGCAACTTCAATGGCGTTAATGTCGGCAAGGGATTCACGCAGGATAATCCATTGGTGAATGCGTTAAAAAATGGCGAGGGATTAGTGGCCGGTTTTTATCACGGCAATTGGGGGACGCTGTTTAATTCGCTTGAAAGTAACCGAGGAAATAATATTCTCGCCACTCCCAGCGTGGTTACTCTGGATAATCACCGGGCGGAATTTAACGTCGGTCAGGATGTGCCTATTTTAACCGGTTCGAGAACGACCAATAACGATAATATTTTTAATACCGTTCAGCGACGCACTATTGGGATTAAATTCAGTATCGTGCCGCGCATAAATCAGAGTGGAACTATCCTGTTGAATATATCCCAGGAAATTTCCAGTTTGTCTGATACCCGACAAGTGAATAACAATCTCGGCTCGGTGTTTAATATTCGGACGGTGAATAACGTCGTGCAGGTTCAAGATGGTGAAACCGTCGTCATTGGCGGATTACTGGATGATGAGAAGAAAGAGACCGTTGATAAAGTTCCCCTGTTAGGCGATATCCCCTTTCTGGGAAATTTATTCAAGTATACCTCTCGTAATAATGATAAACGCAATCTGATGTTATTTATCCGTCCACGTATTGTTCGTAGCGACAGCGTTGATACGGTGCAGATGGGGCGAGGCGCATCTTCCTCTGCGGCTGATGAAATGGTACGCCATTTTTCCACATCGCAAGATGCATCACACGCGGTGGAAAGCCCAAATGCTGATGTTAACGCCATTCTGAACGGTATCCATAAATTTACGGTGAGCCTGCGCTGATGCATCCGAAATTCTCCAGTCTGGAATGGGCGAAAAGCCAGGGCATTTTAATTGAGAAGCAGGATGACGCCTGGCGAATTTATTACCGCAACGATGCGCATCCGCAAGCGATTATGAGTGCGTTGCGCCATTGTCCATCGGGCGCATTGCTCAACGCCATTGATGGGGAAACGTTTGCTGAACGCATCGTCAGTACGTTTCAGAATAGTGATCAACGGGCGAGTGAGGTGATGGCGGGGCTGAGCGAGGATCTGGATATGTATCAGTTGGCTGATACGCTGCCTGTGCATGAAGAGATTCTCAATAATGACGATAATCCGCCAATCATTAAGCTGATTAACGCCATTCTTGCGCAGGCGCTGAAAGAGCGCGCCTCTGATGTTCATATTGAAACCTTTGAGCAGCGGGTCGCCATTCGTTTTCGCCTCAATGGCGTATTACACAAAAAACTTGAGCCTGAGCGGCGTCTCTCTTCGCTGCTGGTGTCGCGCTTAAAAGTGATGTCCCGGCTGGATATTGCAGAAAAGCGCAAACCCCAGGATGGGCGTATGAGTTTACGCATATTGGGTCGTGCCGTGGATGTCAGGGTGTCGGTATTACCTTCCAGTTATGGCGAAAGAATTGTGCTGCGTTTGCTGGATAAAAATGCCGTCAAACTGGATTTACGTCAGCTCGGTATGCCTGATGCGGTGAGAAAAAAGGTGGTGTCGTTAGTGAGCCGGCCAAATGGCATCATTCTGGTCACAGGGCCGACGGGGTCCGGTAAAAGCTCAACGCTGTATGCGATGATCAACGAACTCGATCAAGAAAAGCTCAATATCATGACTATCGAAGATCCGGTTGAATATGACATCGCCAATATCTCGCAGACTCAGGTTAACAGCAAAATTGGTATGACCTTCGCCAAAGGGTTGCGGGCTATTTTGCGCCAGGACCCTGATGTGATTTTAATCGGTGAAATTCGAGATCAGGAAACAGCGCAGATAGCGGTACAGGCGTCGATGACGGGTCATCTGGTGCTGTCTACCTTGCATACCAACACGGCTCTCAGCGCACTGACCCGGTTGCAGGATATGGGCATCGAACCTTTTATGCTGGCCAGCGCGCTGAACGCCGTCATGGCACAGCGGCTGGTGAGATGCCTGTGTCCCCATTGTCGCCAACCCGTGCCGATTACGACCGCAGAATGCCAGATGCTCAATGTGCCCTGGCAGGAAGGCATGATGGGATATCGGCCACAGGGTTGCCCGGCCTGTTTTAATACCGGCTATATCGGGCGTACGTTGGTTCAGGCGCTGGTGGTGATTAATGAACCGATGCGCGAGGGGATCTATCAGCAAAAAAATGAGAATGAGCTGGCGGCGCTGGCTGGAAGCGCGGCGTCACTCAGCCTGGACGGAATGAATAAAGTTCTGGCCGGTTTAACCTCTATTGATGAAGTCATCCGAGTGACTGGTGAGCTTTATGACGATGCGTAATTTTCGCTATACCGCGGTCAATAATGAGGGGGTGCTGGTCACCGGCAGCCGTCGCGCCTTTTCGCCTGAGTCGTTGCGGGAGCATTTATTTGCCCGGCAGTTGGTGATGGTCAGTTGTCGCGCCAACCTGCTGCAACAGTGGCTGCTTTTCCTTAGGCGTCACGACAGGTTATCCACCCTCGATCAGGCGTTATTAACCCGCCAGCTTGCTTCTTTGCTTGAAGCGGGCATTCCGCTGGAAGAAGCGTTAACCACGTTGGCAAGTCAGGCAGAGAAGCAAGCCGTGAGCGCGGTGCTGAACGCGGTGCGGGAGCAATTGATAGCCGGGGTGAGTTTTGCGCAGGCGCTGCAAACCCTGCCGCATAGTTTTGACCGCTTATACTGCGCGATGGTTGCCGCCGGAGAAGCGACCGGCTGTTTAGCACTGGTGCTGACCAGGCTGGCGGATTATCTCGATCAGCGTCAGAAAACCAAAAATACCTTAATTCAGGCGCTGCTTTATCCTGCGCTGCTTGCCGTCATGAGCATCATTGTGGTGTCGGTGCTGCTCACCTCTGTGGTGCCGCAGGTCGTGATGCAGCTTCAGCAAATGCATACCCCGCTGCCGCTGACCACGAGAACGCTATTAGCCATAAGCGATTGGCTAAATCACTATGGCTGGACACTGCCGGTAGCGCTACTGGCGCTGGTTGTCGGCCTGCGTCAGATAGTCCGCGCGCCGGCGCGCCGGCTGTGGCTGGATCGTCATTTGCTTCGCTTATACGCTATCGGCCCACTATTAAGGGACATCAGCAGCGCACGCTATATCCGCACCATGGAGATATTAATCGCCAGCGCAATCCCGTTGCTGGAGTCGATGAGCGTGGCCGAAAATGTGATTAACAACAGTTTTGCACGCTTTCAACTTGCCGTAGCCAGCCAACAGGTGAATGAAGGTAAATCACTGACCGAATCGCTCAGCAATAACGACATCTTTTCCGGGATGGCAAAACATATGATCGCTTCCGGTGAACGGAGCGGCAGGCTGGAACAGATGCTGAAATATATCGCCGATATACAGGAAGAAAGTCTTAAACGGCGGGTTAGTCTGGTATTACTGCTGAGCGAGAATGGTTTATTAATTATTATTTCCAGCCTGGTTCTTTTTATTGTTATGTCAATCCTCCAGCCAATTATGCAACTCGGTAATACCATTTAATCCTTGAGAGTAAATAATTATGTTATATCGGCGCATTAAACGCGTTCAGCAAGGCTTTACCTTGTTAGAAGTCATGGTTGTTATTGTCATTATTGGACTGATGGCTACGTTGGTGCTTCCCAATATTATGGGAAGTAAGCAGCGGGCCAATATTCAAAAAGCCAAAGCGGATATCAGTGCGATTGAAAACGCATTAGAGATGTATCACCTCGACCATAATCGTTTCCCGGAACAAAGCGAGGGATTATCTGCGTTGACGGAAGGAGCAGGAAAAGAGAACAGCGAAAACCTGAGTAGCAGCTATATCCGTGATCTTCCCAAAGACCCCTGGGGACACGACTACTATTATGCTAATCCAGGTCGCCATAAAGATGTTGATGTTTACTCTTCAGGGCCGGATGAAAAAGTCGGGACCAAGGATGATATCGGAAACTGGACTAAATAGTCGCGGTTTTAAGATAAAACACGAGAGGCGCCTGATGACTAATAATAAAACAGACAGTGGAATAGTGCTGCTGGAGGTGTTGATTGCCGTTTTTATGCTGGCTCTGTGTTGCAGCGCTATTTTCCGTTCTGTTTCTCAGGAAATGGCGATGACGGCGCATACCCGTGAATCGATTATCGCGGGCTGGGTTGCGGATAATATTCTGGTTCTTGCTCATCTGACTGCGTTGCCTGGCAGCGGTGAGTCGATGTCTGGCAGCAGCGTCATGGGTAATCAACGCTGGAGCTGGGAACTGGGCTATGCACCAGAGGAGGAGTCGTCAGACCTGAAGCTCTTACAGGTCAGGGTATTTAACAACACGCAGCCGCAGCCGTTAATCCAACTGAATATTACGCCGCCATGAAGCGAACCCAGCAAGGATTTACACTTCTTGAGGTGTTGCTGTCAGTTGCCATTGCCTCGGCATTGCTGATGAGTGCCTTCTTCATACTGCGAGGGCTGAATAGCGGTAGCCTGCGTTTGCGCCTTCAGCAGCGGAATATCACGATGCTATTGACGGGCGTGCAGCAGATGCATCAGGACCTCTCTAACCTGGTCCCGGTCAAGCGTGTGGGGGGGAGTGTACTGCTGTTTAGCGAGCCGCTGGATGGCAGCAAGTTAAGTACGCTGACGTTCAGCAGTCGTCCGCTATCTCAACGGGCATCGACGATGCAGGTTGCGTGGCGTCTGCAAAACGGCGTGATTTACCGACAAACGTCGTTCTCCCCTGGTTGGCAAGTCATCCTGACCGGAGTGCAGGGGTGGAGTCTGCGCTTTTACCAGCAGGACGGTTGGCAAAACACAACCGGCTGGCAACCTTTGCCCCCCAACGCCATTGAGCTTACGGTGACCCTCAGGGATCTGGGAACCTATCAGCGCCTGATTTTGCTAAGAGGCCGACCATGACACGTGCTGACGACCAAAAAGGCGTCATCCTGCTGATAGTGATGCTGGTGGTGTTTATCGGTATGCTTCTGCTGGCGGGGGGGATGCGGAACAGTCTGCTGCTGTATCATTCGCTGCGTCATCATCGTCAACAGATTAATCAGCGTTGGGTGCTGCTGAGTGCCGAATCGATAGTAGCGCAACGCCTGCGCACGCAGTTGGTTTTGCATCACAGTCAGCTTGCTACCGGCGCCTTCGCTGCTACCGGCACTGTGCAAGATAGTAACGGCCAGGCGATAAGCTATCAGGTCAAAGATTTATCGGGCTGTTTTAATCTCAACTGGTTACTGATTGAGACGAAAAAGACTGACGGCGCCGGCGTTGGTCAAAATGATGTCATGGGTAAAAATGACAGTGTTGTTAAAAATAACGATGGTGGTAAAAATGATGACGGTGTTGGTAAAAATGTAGCCCGTGACTGGATCAATGCCGTGTTAGCAAAGCAGGGTTTCTCGCCCCTCCCGTTACCGGGGGTGCTGAGAGCCATGTTGAATGGCGCAGAGTTTACCGATGCCAGCCAGTTGAGTTTGCTGCCGCTGTCGGAAGCTGAAAGGGATTTCCTGCAGCGGATCAGCTGCGTATGGCCGATTTTTTCACTGTCGCAAACGTCTGATGTATTTAAAATTAACATCAATGCGATAACCCACGAAACGCTGCCGCTGTTGGCAGAAGTACTGCATATTTCCGATAAAAAGGTGGCACTGGAGCCTTTATTGCTGAGCCGACCTGCAACCGGGTGGCATGATGCCAAGGCGTTGCCACCGGCCTTAGCGGACCTAACGCACAATAATCGCTACCTTAATTTCGGCAGCCATCATTACCTCTTGACCCTGAACTTCTCCCAGGGCGGCGAACACTTCAGCCTTGTGACGTTGCTCTATTTTTATCGAGGACAAGCGTTGGTGTATCGCCGTAACTATTTTATTGATTCTGGTGAGCGTTATGTTCTTTAAACAAAAGAAAACGGCACTGCTGTCTATCCTGTTGCCGGTCTCTCCTCATGGGCGGGTGCGGTGGTGGTGGCGTTCAGCCGACGGTAGTGAGCTGATTCATCAGGGAGAAGCCAGCAGCCTGGCGGCGTTAACGTTGCCTGATGTTGCCCGGCGCGAGGATGACGTCATCTTATGGATACCCGCCGAGCAGGGCGTGCTGGAAACGGTGAGCGTCACGGGAAAAACCGTGTTATCGGCCACACAACTGGCATTGCTGATTGAAGATAAGCTGGGCCAGCCCGCCGCTGATTTTCACTGGTGGCTGCTTGATCGCGACAGCCGGTTAATATTCGGCTGCCCGTGTGCGTGGCTGTCAGCGGTACTGGGGGAGGTGAACGCGGCAGGACTCAACGTGAAGCAGATGCTGCCAGAATGGCTGAGCTTACCTGAGGCGCCCGTGGTCTTAGCCTGGGCAGAGTCGCGCTGGCTGCTTCGTTTTAATCAGGGAGCCGGATACTGGCTACCCGTCGCCTCAGTTCAGGATTTGCTGCACCATGTTGTGGCAACAGAATTGGTGTCGCTTTATGGTCCGTCGCCGGTGGAAGCCGCGCGTTGGGCAGCGCAATCTCCGGCCCTGCAGGACGCGCAGCGCTTTGCATCATGTGGGCCTGTCGGCGTCAATTTGTTACGTGGCCTGCCTGCTTCGCTGCCTATGACGCACGCACGTCCCTTATACCGCTATATTGGGACTGTCAGCCTGGGACTGGTGGCTACAGTGATGATTGTGCTGGTGGGTTGCCTGGGAAGACTGGGTTATCAAATACATCAGGACACGGCATTTTTGCAGGCGTTTTATGCTCGTCAGTCCAGCGACGACACCCGTGCGGATTTGCCCGTGCTGGAGCGCTTGATCAGGGATCGGCAGCAGCAACTTGCGGTGAGTGGGGAGATGAGTGGCGGGAGTAACTTCTTTGATCAGTTGGCTGATTATTTAACCCTGAGTCAGCGATTTACTACCCCGGCAATTTCCCACCTACGGTTCGATGCATCGCAGCGTCAACTGGCGCTTGACGTTCTCCTGCCGCAAGACGAGGCCAGTAAGCTCATTCATAGTGTCCCAGCCACCGTTAGCGTGGCTGTCCGTGATACTCAGGCAGAAAAAACCCACATTACCCTGATGATAAGGAAGCCCCAGTGAGTGCTGTTTTGCGAACGTGGTGCACGCTCAGCCAGGTACAGCGGCGTTGGCTGGCTGGAATGGGCGTCAGCGTTATTTTACTCTTCGCGTTATTCGTGCACCTGCGTGAAAAATCCGCTCAGTTGCATCAGGCCAGCGTTTGGGCTGCACAGCAGCAGGATTTCACCGTCTGGCTGGCAGCCCGGCCTGACAAAAAAATGCTGGCGTTGCCGCTGCCGGAGGTTCTCCAGCGGTCTGCCCCGCCAGCCACTTTCGCTTTTTCATTTCAAAACCATCAGCGTGAGGCTGTGCTTGCGTCTCCTGCCGTGGTCCATTTCAACGAGTTGTTTCTCTGGCTCAGTGCGCTTCAGCAACAGTATGGCATCAGAGTCGTTCTGCTTGATGCCGTGCCAGCGGGGGAACCTGGCGACATTCGCCTGATGCATTTGGGGTTACATTCCTCAGATCCGATTGAAGTGGAGAAAGAATAGAGTGCAAAATAGTGAATAACGTTTTATTGCTACTGCTTGTTGGGGATTAAATAACTGGTGTGGCGCTCTTCGAATATACCAAAAAATACAGAGTTGCTTCCCTGCTGCCTATAATGCTTGTCAGTTTTTTAATTGACTGCATTATTTATTTCTACCGTTTATCTCCCTATCCCTGGTATTTTTATATCAATTTCATTGCAGTCATTCATGCACAACCAATCTGTTTGCCAATGGCGATAGCAGTTTTTGCTGAAGGACTGTATATGACTGACAGTAAATTCTGTTGTTTATTCTGCAAACTTTAGCCAGGGCGGGGGCTCATACTTTGTCCAGCATCGATAGCAACATTCTCATCATTTGCAATCGCCTGTACTGCATTGGCAAGATCCCACGCTGCCTGCTTGGTTTCCAGGACTGCTTTTTTAGCCTCTAGAGTCGCACGGTATACCTGTTCGGCCAGGTCCTGGCAATCCCTGGTCGTCTGACCGTAATCGCCACACTGATGCTTATAGTTTTCAGCATAGTCATTAGCAGCCCGTGCCTTATCTGCCGCAATATCAATTTTATTCTCCAGCGCGCTTCGCAGTATGGCTATTACCTCTGCATCATGAAAAACACGATTTTTTTGTGTGGTGCCGAGCCTTTTGACATTATTTTGAGCTTCGTTGAAATATATCTGTATAAAGGCATTAGTCACCCAGCGGCAGGTTGTTGTCGTACCCGTAACGGCACCTGCTTTGGTGGCGGCCAGTACAACATTCGCAATACTGACCGGGTCGGTGGGAGGATTCCATAATCTGAAGAGGGACGCAGCCGTTGCACCACATATGGTTGCCATCGCATTTGCGCCATCAATTGCGGTTATCGTGTGGTCGCCTCTGGCGACATAACTCAGCACCGAATTTAATGTTCCCCAGCCAGCCCATGCCCCCCCGGCAGCTGCTCCGTATATGAGTGCTTTATATTGCGCGCTGGTAAGCGCATAAGATGAAGGAATATTTGTGAGGCTTATGGCAATGGGTAAGCACAGCCACTTAATTAATTGTGTCTTTAAGGTCATCATAATCACCATATTCAATACGTCACCCGCATCATCGTCGGGAATATTATTTCAGGCATGGGGGTTGCCAAAAAAATATTCCCGATTTTGATCGGTTGGCAGCATAATGAAAAAGCTAAAAGATGTATCTGTTAAAAATCCCGTGAATTTATTTCCTCCTGAAAATTGTAGTGGTGTTTAAACGGGTGTCAAGTGTCTAATTTTTGTTTTGTTATTTCCTGAAGATTTGTGGGGAATACTATTTTTTTCTTTCTCAAAGGATTTTTCCTATTTTTTTTATTAGCGGGAATCATAACTCTGTTAATAATGTTGATTAATGCCAGTCAGTTGTTTAACTGACTGGCATTTTTACTTTTACAGAATCCTACCCCTGGTCTTTTATATCAGTTTCGTTATCGTCAGCAGTAATACATAAACAGCCTGTTCGCCAGTAGTAACAAAAATTTTTTCCTAAAGGCCATTATAACTGACAGCAAATTCTATTGGTTATTCTGTAAACCTCAGGGCCGTGGAGGCAAAGGATTCTCTGAGAAGATAGTACTACCTTCATCATTTGTGATCGTCACTGCGAGACTGGCAAGATCCCATGCTGTCTCCTTGGCTGCAAGGAGTGCTGCAGTGGCTGCGCTTTGCGTCCGAGCGACATCATTTTCTAATTCAGCGCAACGCCTGGTTGGTACCAACTCGTTCCCACAGGTAGCGGTATAGTTTAACCTGACCCTGGTAGCGTTACTGCTAGCAGCACCCGCGTAATCAATTTGATTCGCAAGGTGATCTTTCAGTCTGGCGAACCGGTCTGCATCAGCAGAAAGATGTCTTCTTTTCGTGAGGTCGAGATGGTCGGATTTTCCTTTTAGTGAATCGAAATATAGCTGTACAGTTAATTTGGTTATCCAGTAACAGCCTGTTGCCGCAGCTGGAACGGTAGCCGTTTTGATGGCGGCCGTTACAAGATTAGCTGTATTGATTGGATCGGTGGGAGGATTCCATAATCTGACGGTGCCCGCTGCAGCTGAACCACAGAGCGTTCCAACCAAACTGGCACCATCAGTTGAAGTTATCCGACCTCTGATGGAAGAATTCACTACTGTATTAATCAGTCCCCATACACCCCATGAACCCGCAGCAACTGCTCCGAGTACCAGTGCTTTATATTGCGCGTCTGTAAGTGCATAAGATGAAGGGATACTCGCCATGCTGATGGCAATGGGTAAGCACAGCCATTTAATGAATCGTTTCTTTAGGATCATTGTAATCACCATATTCAATCACTATATTTAATATGTCACCCGCGTTATCGTCAGGAGTATTATTTCAGGAATAGGCGTTGCCCAGAAATATGCCTGCCTGCGATGTTCGCTGGCATGATAGAAAAACTAAAAGGTACATTGAT
>NZ_JAAVXH010000048.1:0-2842 GCF_012273755.1 Dickeya sp. CFBP 2040 | reverse complement strand
TAATGTTGTGGATGCCGTTCGGAATCTAATTAACGAAGCCGCTTTTCTACGTTCAGAAAGTGCCAGATGTTGGTAATGGCGGTTTTGCGTAATATCCACACGCCCCATCAGCATGGCCTGTAAATGGTCGGAAACCTCCGCAATAGCGAGGAAGGTATTAATATTATGCCGGGGTATATGAGTACGCATTTGTGTAGGTGTGCCATCATCTTCTAGCAACCTGTATTTGCTGAATACCGAACCAGTAGGATCGGTATTACCTAGGAATTTACTCATTACTCGATTATCGAGCGGTATGGGTACAGCTATTAATAGTAGTGTGCGTTGTAATGCTAATGAGCCTTTTACATGTAGAAATAGTAAATCTTCATAATTGACTGTGTGTTTTTTCCCATTATCTTGCCAAGCGTGAGTACAGGGTATGTTAACGTCAGTTACGCCAAACTCGGTTTTGATGAAATCATTGAGATGAATTTTTGAAAAATAGATGGATTTTGTGTTCTGCGATCCAGGTACTATTTTTTCGGGCAGAATACCACGCTTTACCAAGGCTTTTAAGGATTTATCTCGCCGCCCAGCACGACCGCGAAGATTTGATGTAGTTTGGACAATATGCTCAACTACGTTGTCCAATTCGATTAATTCATCGGACAGGGCGTTGATACCTATTGGCAGGTAATTGCTAAACGACTTTTCCCGTAAATAGATCAGATGGCGACGCATCGGTGCGGTCAGTTTTTTTACCACTTTGAATATGTTCTCAACCAGCGGTACAGCTAACGGTTCTACCCAGTGCGTGCGTTCTCCAGCACCTTTAACACCGACATAGCGTATGCCAAGGAAATAATCAGGAAGTCCCTTGTTCTGGAGCCGCTTACGTGTTGTTGAGTCATCAATATGGCGTTTGAACAGGGCATCCTGTCTAAGGTTAAACGCTTCAACAGAACGAAAACCAGTAATAACGAGTAATAACAAGCAATTTAGAGCGATCTTCTCGGCATCACTTTCTACTCGGTGGATTAAAGCAACAATATTCAAGAAACCACGAATAGTAATCAATGAATCCTCACCATCGGTGGTCATATCAGCCAGCTTATCCTGGCGTTTTAGTGCAATGGTTTCCTGAGCCTTGCGGGTTAAATTAGTTTGGTTGGTGTACTGAATATCAGAAACATATTGCAAAGTAACAAGAGTAAATGCCTGATGATTTATCAGTTTCTGAAGACTTACACAGCGGCCTTTATAATTGGCAGTGTTAGGATCGCCCGGTGTTGATGCGGCACTTAGGACATCCATTGCACGAAGAATAACGTCTGTGGTTAAGTAAACTGGGTGGGTTTGTCCGGTAGTTTCCACCAACGCATGGTACCAGCGTTTTAAAATCATCAAGGTTGCTATGGCTACAGATGGAGATATGTTTCGGTTCCGTCCCTGGTATACAAGTACCAGCATGGATTTCATAAATTTGATATAAGCATCGTCAATTGTATGGGAGCCATCAATACCTTTGAAACGGCTGATTTCATTAAATCGCAACGAATTTTTACCATTCCCCCGCAACCAACCACTGCCTTTGGTACCACATGCCCAGGTAGAATCATCCCATGACTGGGCGAAGTCAGCCGCCAGATGTTGTTCAAACCAATTTTTTTGTTCGGTTATGAATATATGAAATTGCTCAAAATGTTTTTTCATTGTTTGCCTCTTTTTCCTTATGAAAACGGCAGCGGGCAATAACAGGCTGGATTTCAAATTGCGTGGTTTCATGAATGGAGATGAGAGGATTACGCGCGTTACCAACGCTATCTGAAATGGTTATTAATTCATCGACTTCTTTGATTACACTATCCAGAACTGCCTGATGGTCGCCGTCAGTAAAAGGGCGGTAATATAAGCAGCCGTAGCAGCATCGCACTTCACAGAAAGGGCACTTACCATCAGTTCTGGAACAGCCACCTATATCATAATGCAATTGGTCGCCAACCACTCCTGTCACTCGGTAACCTTTCCACTCTTGAGCGGATGTCAGTTTTCCTGTCAGCATCATGGCGACCATATTTTTCCAGACAGGATTCACACCGAGTGCTTTGGCTCTGATCAATGCCAGCGCTGGTGTAGCTAAAATATAATGCTTTGCAGCCACCAAAGAGGAATGTCCAAGTATATGGGCTATTTCCTCTGCACTTGCACCTTGCATGGCCAGAGAGTGACCAACGTTGTGACGTAAATCAGTAGGTGTAATTATGGATTCGGCAGCCTCTCCGCGAGTGACTGCCGCCTGATAATCTGGCGGACTAAAGCTAAGTATGGAGCAGTTGATAGCATTAGATACAAATTCAGGTGCGGAATAGCCCATCTCGAATAGCTTGTCGTCTGGTGCAAGTTCAGTACGTTCAATATAATGCAGAATAAGTCCACCGATTTCCGGTGGGATCGCCAAAAACAATCGTTCAGTTGTTACACAACGCTGCTTTGCATAGGGCAAGAGAATACTATAGCGAATTAGTCCAGTATCAAAGCTGCGGGTATCAATACGGAAATCTCTTACTGCAAGTCTAGCCAGTTGAACCGGGCGAGCACCGGTAACATAAGCCAACCCAAGTATGGCGGCATCGCGCAGAGCTTTTAGCTGGTAAAGCTTACCATCGCGTATGTTAGAGCCCATTTCGAACAGACTCTTACTGATCATACTTTTTTCAAGTGGATCTAAGACATTATCAATTTCCTGATAGACTCCCCAAGAGTTGGAATGCGGACGTGGGATGAATTCAAGGTCTTCGTAATCATCGATAGTAAAACCGGGGAAACTTTCAGCACAAAGAATTTTTAGACCGAATAATAT
>NZ_JAAVXH010000047.1:0-5233 GCF_012273755.1 Dickeya sp. CFBP 2040 | reverse complement strand
TATATATTGAATATAATATTGACTCATCCATAAGCATATGGTTAATATAAAAAATCATGCAACAATATGTATATAGTCCATACGCTTTTACTGATAATGGTTTTTTTTCGAAAGTGCATCTCGATAACGCTGTTGCTCAACAATGCTCAGATTGGGGTCAGATAGTACACTCCGCCCTTTCACAGCAATATCGTAGTCAATTTGTGATTGCATCTCATATTCTTTGGCCGGCTTAAAATAATCCGACTGCGGTACAGATGACGATGCCGAATAACCAGAATATGTTTTACTCCCAGCACAACCGAGGTAAGTCAGCAGACAGGCGAACAAGAAGCACAACGTCCATACCATATTGAATCCATTAAGCGTGTATCCGCTGCCACTCACATTTGAAAATACGCTATGAAATCTGACGGCATAGACAATCAGGAACGATGAGAGGATAACAGCCCGACTTTTACCTACGGTCAAATGCTTACGTATAAATTTTATCGTTGGCACCAGTGTGACCATAAACAGCCCGATAGCAGCTAACATCAGCCATAACGGGAACACCCCGTATTTTTGCGTGGTGTTCTGCGATAGCGTCACAACAGAAAGTACCAAGAAGGCGTTCAGCAGAAAAAGTCTCAGGGCCAACGATGCCTTAACCTTCTTTGGTATCTTACGGAGAAACAGTACCGGTGCCAGTGATGGTATGTTCACCAGCAGAGCAATCAAAAACATCCAGATAGTGTTCATAGCGTCTTTTCCTGAAATTACTGTGCTGACCAGCCGTTATTGGTTTTCACCAGAACAGTTTTGGATTCTTCAGGTGTAGTCATTCCCTTGACGCCAGAAAAGGCTTTCTTATCCACCCAGCCCGGTACACCATCCAGTTTCCACGTATAGGTCACTTGCGTCATTTTAACGCCATTACCTTCGCTGGGTTCGGTCCAGCTTTTCACCTCAGCGACAACACGATGACCAACACAGGCACCGTCTTTGCGATCCCAAAACTCAACCTCCTGACCTTTATCGGTAACTTCCAGAACATCAACGCTGCTAAACCCGTTAGATTCTTGTGAAACCTTTAACAACCCCTGTTCAACAAGCCCTTTAAGGATTTCATCACTGGCACTGTATCCGGCAGAGCGGAAACCACGGTTCACACGTCTGGGGAAGCCTTTATTGAATACAACATCATTGTCATTGAGTGAGTAGCACACTTTGGACGATGATATTTTTGCGTTGATAGCCTTCTCAAAGTCGCCTTTCTCACCACATCCCGCCAGAACCAGTGCCGTGCCAGCAACGAGCAAAATCTTCTTCATCTGCTTATCCATCCTGATAATCAAAAACGCTGTCATTTAAGGGAGGCGACTGTTTACCGGTATCCGTTACAGCTTGTTCTGACAGACACATAAGAGCACAGCCACCTCATTAACCAATTGATAGCTTTCAATTATTTCTGCTGGCCGTCATATCGTTTGTAACGATCAAAACTGAAATAATGATAGATATTTACTATCATTAACTTTTTATCGATCGATTTAAACAATTAAAATACCGATCGATAAACCTATTTTAATCGCTATTGTCTATCAATATGTAATTATCGATCTGATATACCGATCATTTTGCTTGCCATACCTGACGCTGATAGATAGAGTTAACCAGAGGCTCATAAAGCGATTTGCCACGTACTTCTGGCTCAGTAAAAACAAAGCCTTTTAGATGGTAAGAAACGCGCTATAGGCTGTTTTATGAGGCAGGAATGGCTGTTATGCACATCAGGGAAAATACGCTGGCAAGGTTTCATATGGAATAACGTGATAATCACTTAATTTACCCGATTACTCGTTCACCTACTGCTTTTCCATTTTTCTGTGGAGGCACATGTTCGTCAGTAATCAATGAAACAGGCTTGTGGTGGTTTATGACCAACACGATTTTTAATCTCACTCATACTACTTTTTTATCGTTATGTTTTATCGGAGTTAATATGAAGAAACTGCTTATTGCGGCACTGGTGATCCTGCCTTTTTCCGCCTGTACGACTTATGGTAATAAATCCCTGAAAAACGAAACCCAACAGACCGTTAAAACCAAAATCGTTAAAGGGAAAACTACGCAGCAGGAAATATTGGCTGCATTCGGGGAACCGCAAACACGCGCCAGCAATGATGGTCAGGAAATGTGGTCCTACTCCAGTATGTCAGGCGAGAGTCAGATATCGAACTACGTTCCCGGTCTGGCCCTACTGAAGAACAGCAATACAGCTCACATGAACTCCCTTGAGATCTGGTTCAAGGGAAATGTTGTTGAGCGGTATAATTTCAGTCAGACGGCGAGTAAAGTCTCTCGTGGGCTGTTGGATTAGATTATTTTTAATAAGCCTGATGAGTAATTAAATTAATATTCATGCAGTTAATAAATCAGGCTAATCATAAAAAGCGTAACTTTGCATTAAAGATAGTCAATTGTATCAAGTAATAAAACCATCCTCCAATGCTGAACTACAATTAATTATATGTGTGAATTTTGATTCGATTTCTTGAGTGGTTAAACTTTCAGATGTGATAAAATTTCTTCTTAAATTATAATATTGAAATAAGTCGTCACAATAATTCCAATATGTTGATTCTTTTTGCAAACCATTCCTCACTAATTTTACCGCTTTATAATCACAACCATCAAATGAAGGAACGAAATATATAGATAACGCGATACTCTTTAAACCTTCATCAGCAGTTAGCAACCACGTATCTTGTACTACTCCATCTAATTTTTCATTTGACTGAATTGCAACCACACGATAGTAGATGATATCTGAGGCTGAATTCAGTGCATTTTTTATTATATATTCTTTCTTTCCACCCTTACAAAAATTGCTTCTTATTGTTTTACAGAACTGTTTAAATGCAATATCTTTACAATTACTTGAATCATAGAAACAATATTTTGCAATTTCAGCTTCTATCGCTGTCAGAATATCAGCATTAGAAATCATATATTCCACATACTTTGTAAATTTCTGCTCTGGTGTAAGATGATTATATTTAATAGTTATCGTTTGAATTAATAACATTGAAAGATATGAAATTGAATGTAGATATTTTTCCCCTAAAGGCAATTCCTTAAAGGACCGATCATAATCTTTATCTGATGGCAGCGCTACAGAATTTGGAGAATCAATATAACTTGGACAATATATTTTCAGGAATAGCTCAAATGAGTTTTGAAGCTCTTTATAATATGAACGATCTACTTCACTAAAAGAGAATCCCGGCGACAAGCATAAAGATGCTTTATTGAACTGCTTGACTACGTAGTGCAACTGCGAATCGTTATAGCTAATTTTTCCCTGAATAATATCATTCATTTTCGATAAAATATTTAAGTCAATGACAACACTTGTTTCTATGCCTTTTCTTTTATTTTTATTTACCTTTCCTGCTGAAAATGTAGGATTTCGATCACAAGAATGAACTGGCTTAATGAATAATGGGGAAAATGGCATTATTATCTCCGTTTTAGATTTAAATAAAATCGCATTCAATTTTTAAATGGCTTGTGGAATACAAGTTTAAGCCTATTTAAAATTATAATACACTGCTATTTTCTCTCTCCTGAACTGACATCCAAAAAATATTTTTAACTTTATTTTAAATTCGCGTAAATCGAAGGTTGATATGTTTGTCAACTGATCTTTTTGAATCCTTGAAAGATATCATCAAGCGAAACACCAAATGCGTCTTCCTCAAACGATACATATCTATTAAGATGTGGAAGTTTTCAGGGTTTAATTCTTTCTGCTAGTGACAGACCGGCGAAGTTCAACTGCTATTGCGCTGAAAAAAATTTTCAATCACATGATCTCCTTAAACTAGATCTTATAGTGAACATAAAAATATCGCTGTTTAAAAATACACGTCTATCGGTTGAACTGCAACCATTTAAGTGTATATTCGTCATACTTCAAGTTGCAGGTGCGTTGGCTACTCTCAGTCACCCGAATAACCTATTTATGTAAGTCCATCGATATTCCTTTGATTGCAGCCTTCCTACAACCCGAATTATTTAGGGTGTAGGCAATATATATTTTAGTCTTCTCAATCTGATTCATCTTCATATAAAACAACAGCGATCTTCAGCCTATCAAGAGCCTGAGATAACACCTTATAGAGATCGCCTTCAATCTCATGCTCAAACTCACCATTTCTGAGCATTAGCACATAGCCAGTAGCCAGATCTCGTTCATCAACAGGGTAGATCGGTTCTATAGCTATTCTGAAGTCAGTATCTCTTTATTCAGATAGCGGATAGCCAGTGTCGGAATGAATCACGATGCCGCAAAAAGCGTTCTGTTCGGATAAAAAAATGTCTTCAGCAATGGCTTCATCCGAGGCATTAGCATACCACCTGCCTGCGTGGTAGTATTAATTAGTTTGCTAATGGGTGTGGAGGATGCTGGCTGGTATAAAATATCATCCTAGATAGTATCCCAATCTATCGGCTCTTCTGGTTCTACAAGGCTTACATTATCCATAGAGATACTCCCTTTCACACTTTTAATTTTGATCGCCCCTTGAGACTTTTTAGCCTGTAATCTTGCTATTAACACATCGATATCTTCTTTGTTGTTTACATTTTCAATGACTGACTCAATAGACCTACTCTTACCTTCATTTTTAGTATAGTCTCCTCCGCTATCAATAATGCTTTCGTCTCGTTCAACTTCTATCTTTTCTTTCTTTTTTCTAATCTCAGAAACAAAACGAGCACGATCACCGTTGAAAACAATCGCTGGGTTTATGAAATACCAGTTTTTTTCATTGGTTTTAGCAATAATGCGCTTCTCGATGAGTTCCTTTATCCCCCGGTAAAAGATAGATTCTGATAAGATAAAATGATCTATCTTCTCCGCAAGAGACATTGCCTTTTTACAGCTCAGGTAGAAATGATCTTTACCTATCGCATCCTGATAAATACGTAAAAAGATAAAAAATACTTTGTATGCTGTTTTCGTGAGATCAAAGTAGGATTTTATTTGTGATGTATAGAGTTTAATGAACTCTTCTTTATCAACCTCTTGTGTATGCACAATATTAGAAAAGTAGCTTCGACTGGCATCTTTTCTTTCGATAAGTTCAGTTCCCCTTGAAACAGTCAGATTTTTCTTTCTTGTATCAATCTTTAGTTCTGTTTCAAAGCAAAAAGGATTTAAGCCTAAATCCAAGTCAACATCTAT
>NZ_JAAVXH010000046.1:0-28177 GCF_012273755.1 Dickeya sp. CFBP 2040 | reverse complement strand
CATATTCTTGTTGTAGTTGATAGTCACTCTCGTTAACACGTTTCTCATTCAATAATTCATACAGGTAGGTAAACTATGTTGGATCGGATTAATCAGCTTTTAGACAACCCGGATTGTGGCAAGCTGGTTTTGCGACTGTCATTCAGTATTTTGGTTCTGTTTCATGGCGTTCATAAGCTGATTGCTGGTGTTGGCCCTATTCAGGGAATGCTGGCGGCGCATGGTTTGCCGGGTTTTATCGCCTACGGCGTGTTTATTGGTGAGGTGATTGCACCTATCATGATGATTCTGGGCATCCTGACGCGTCCTGCCGCGCTGGCTTTTGCCTTTACCATGATCGTGGCGTTCTTGCTGGCGCATCCGGAAGCGATTTTCACCCTTGATAAAACCGGGGCATGGGGGATTGAGAACGTTGCAGTTTACTTCTTTGCCGGTATCACCATTGCGCTGCTGGGCAGCGGCAAATACTCCGTAATGAGCAATCCTCGCTTGCGCTAAGCGTGCAATAGTGAAATTCGTCTGCACTGGCAGCGAGACAAACCCGGCAATATCGCCGGGTTTGTGCGTTTTAGGACGGTAAGAGCGTGAAACAACAGGGATGGCTAATATTCGGTACACCCGCTTGCAATAGGGCAGGGTTCAGGTTTCAATACGCAGCTAAGAGCCTATCCCAATTAGGCTATTTTACTTGCCATTTTGGCCCTGGGCAGTGCTCGAAATCCTCACGTACTCCGTGTACGCTCCGGTTTCTCCGCGCTGTCCGTGTCCAAACTGGCTGCGCCAATGACGCCTGGTGGGATAGGCTCTACGTCCGAAAACCGGATAAAAACCGACTTTATTACGCGTAACGCAGATAACGATGCACATCTCCTGCGAACACCATGGAATGCCCTGATGCTAAAGATCTTTAATACCCTGAGTCGTCAAAAAGAGGAATTCAAACCCATCCACGCTGGCAAGGTTGGCATGTATGTGTGCGGGATAACCGTTTACGACCTGTGTCATATTGGTCATGGGCGTACTTTCGTGGCATTTGACGTGGTGGCGCGTTACCTGCGTTATCTGGGATATGACGTCAAATATGTGCGTAATATCACCGACATTGACGACAAAATCATCCGACGTGCGACCGAGAACGGCGAAACCATCGAGCAACTCACTAATCGTATGATTGGCGAGATGCATACCGATTTTCACGCGCTGAATATTCTCTCCCCGGATGAAGAGCCTCGTGCTACGCATTACATCGCAGAAATCATTGAACTGGTTGAAAAATTAATAGCCCGTCGTCACGCTTACGTGGCGGATAACGGCGACGTGATGTTTTCGGTGGATACCGCACCGGGTTATGGCGTGCTGTCACGTCAGGATCTGGAGCAACTGAAGGCTGGGGCGCGAGTGGAAATCACCGAAGTGAAACGCAACCCGATGGATTTTGTGCTGTGGAAAATGTCCAAGGCGGGCGAGCCGAGCTGGCCGTCGCCGTGGGGCAATGGCCGTCCCGGCTGGCACATTGAATGCTCGGCGATGAACTGCAAACAACTGGGTGAACATTTTGATATTCACGGCGGCGGTTCTGATCTGATGTTCCCGCACCATGAAAACGAGATTGCTCAGTCTACCTGCGCGCACGGTGGTGATTATGTGAATTACTGGATGCACTCCGGCATGGTCATGGTGGACCGGGAGAAGATGTCCAAGTCACTGAATAACTTCTTTACCGTGCGCGATGTGTTAACGCACTACGATGCCGAAACCATTCGTTATTTCCTGATTTCTGGTCATTACCGTAGCCAACTGAACTATACGGAAGAGAACCTCAGGCAGGCGCGCGCGTCGCTGGAGCGTTTGTACACCGCGTTGCGCGGCACTGATGCCTCTGCGCCGGCAGCGGGTGGCGAGGCGTTTGAGCACCGTTTCCGCGACGCGATGGATGACGACTTTAATACGCCGGAAGCCTATTCGGTGCTGTTCGACATGGCCCGTGAGGTCAACCGCCTGAAAGCGGACGATGCCGCGGCAGCCAATGGTCTGGCGGCGGCGTTGCGTCAACTGGCTGGTGTACTGGGTTTGCTGGCACAGGAGCCGGAATTATTCCTGCAAAGCGGCGCGCAGGCTGATGACAGTGAAGTGCAGGAGATTGAAGCGCTGATTAAACAGCGTAACGATGCTCGTCAGTCTAAAGACTGGGCGCTGGCGGATGCGGCGCGCAACCGATTGACGGAAATGGGTATCGTGTTGGAAGACGGCCCACAGGGCACCATCTGGCGTCGTAAGTAATCGCCGTTCAGCACCCTTCCAATAGTAAAGGCCCGAAAACCGGGCCTTTACTGTTTCAGGTGCTAATGAAAACCGGCGTTATGCCTGCACGGTAACTGACTCGCCGCCGAAGCGCACTACCTGACCGGCAACGATTTTGCAGCGCTTGCGAGTTTCGGTATGGCCGTCAACGGTCACCTCACCGGCGGCAATCACTTGTTTGGCAGAGGCGCCGCTTTCACTCCAGCCTTGCAGTTTCAGTAAATCGCACAGTTCCACGTGCGGGTGTTTATCCAGATGGAATACGTTCATGGGAATTATGCCTGTGCCGGGGTGTCGTGGTATTCCTCGCAAGCCTGCAAGGTATTCTGAATCAGTGTTGCGACAGTCATCGGGCCTACGCCGCCCGGCACCGGCGTGATATAGGCGGCGCGTTCTGCGGCTTCGTCAAATTTCACATCACCGACGACTTTGCCGTTTTCCAGCCGATTAATACCGACATCGATCACGATAGCGCCCGGTTTGATCCACTCGCCCGGAATAAAGCCCGGTTTGCCGACCGCGACCACCAGCAGGTCGGCGTGTTCGACATGGTGACGCAGATCCTTGGTGAAGCGGTGGGTAACGGTGGTGGTGCATCCCGCCAGCAACAGCTCCATGCTCATCGGGCGGCCAACGATATTCGATGCGCCGACCACCACCGCGTTCAGGCCGAACATGTTGACGTCATAGCGTTCCAGCAGTGTGACGATGCCGCGCGGGGTGCAAGGGCGCAGCAACGGCGCACGCTGGCATAGGCGACCAACGTTATACGGGTGGAAACCGTCTACGTCTTTGTCTGGTGCGATGCGTTCAATGACCTTGGTATTGTCGATTCCCGCTGGCAACGGCAACTGCACCAAAATGCCATCAATAGCGGCATCGGCATTTAACGCGTCGATCAGCGACAGCAGTTCTGGCTCGGTGGTGGTGGCTGGCAGGTCATAAGAGCGTGAAACGAAACCGACTTCTTCACACACCTTGCGCTTGCTGGCGACATAAATCTGTGAGGCCGGGTTATCGCCCACCAACACCACGGCTAACCCTGGCGCACGTTTGCCTGCAGCCAGGCGCTGTTTCACGTGCACGGCGACTTCATCCTTCACCTGCTGCGCAATCGTTTTACCATCAATAATTTTTGCAACCATGTACAGAAAATCCATCATTTTCAATGCGGGGAGATTGCGCCTATTTTGGCAGAAGCCGCGCAGGCTGTCAGGCGTTGTATGGTTATTAATTGTGATATCTGATTTATCAGTAACGTTATAGTTTCAACAATAGAGTCGTTTGACCGTTTACTGGCTCAAGGTGCTGAACTGATGGAGCAGGTCACCCGGCAGAATGCGGCGTGGGTGTCAGAGGCGGCCACTGCCAGCTAATTGCTCGACAGGCAGGCCGGCGACATGAAAGAAACGGTTGATCGCTTTGTCGTTGCTGATAACAACGATGTTCGCATTGGCCTGCCTCGCTGAGAAACCGGCAGTCAGCGGTGATATAGCCTGGCTGCCGTGTCCATAAAGGCGCGTACGATGTGCTCCAGCATCCGTTGCAGCTCCCGCGCTTTGTCCGGTTGCCAGGCAAAAGGCGCCAGTTCACTCATGTAGTTACATTGTGCCAGTTCCAGTTGCATGGCGTGCTGATGCTGCTCCGGCTGTCCGTAAGCGCGGGTGATGTAACCACCACGGAAGCGGCCATTGATTACCCAGCTCCAGCGCTGTTGTGACTGGCATATCTCCAGCAACGCCGATTCAATAGACGGCGCACAGCTAAGTCCGCCGTTGGTGCCGAGGTTCAGATCCGGCAGTCGTCCGTCAAACAGGCGTGGAATCTGAGAAGCGATGGAATGCGCGTCGAACAGCAATGCGTAGCCGTGGCGTTGTTTGATGCGCGCCAGTTGTTGCTGGATTTGCTGGTGATAAGGCTGCCAGATATCGCGCAGATAACCGTCGCGTACCGCTTTCGGCGGCGCGTCGCCGGGGATAAACGCTGGCGTACCGTCAAACAGGACGTCTGGAAACAGGCCGGTGGTGGCGGTGGTATACAGCGGTTGGTCATCCGCCGGGCGATTCAGGTCGATAACAAAACGCGAGTAGTTAGCCGCCAGCACGCTGGCACCCAGTCCGTGGGCAAATTCGTACAGTTGTGGGATATGCCAGTCGGTGTCCGGCAGTGGACGGGCTGCGGGGCTGAGCCGGTCAGCCACTTCCGGCGTCAGGTCGGTGCCGGCGTGGGGGATGCTGAGCAGCAGCGGGCTGTCGCCCTCAATAAGTGTAAATGGCGTCATGAGCGTCGTTCTCCGCGAAAAATTGTTGTACAGGGCAGTTGACCGCCCAGCCAGTAAACCAGTTCTGCCGGGCGTGCCAGCGGCCAGTGCACGAAATCCGCCACCTTACCGGTTTCCAGCGAGCCATGGCTCTGTTCCAGCCCCAGCGCACGGGCGGCGTGCAGCGTTACTCCGGCCAGCGCTTCTTCCGGCGTGAGCCTAAACAAGGTGCAGGCCATGTTGAGCATCAGCCGTAGCGACAGCGCAGGCGACGTGCCGGGATTGCAGTCGCTGGCGATAGCCATCGGTACGCCGTAGCGGCGAAACCGTTCGACCGGCGGGCATTGTGTTTCCCGCAGCAGGTAATAGGCGCCGGGCAATAGCACCGCTACGGTGCCTGCTGCGGCCATCGCCGCCACGTCCTGCTCGGTAGCGTATTCCAGATGATCGGCGGACAGCGCCTGAAAGCGGGCCGCCAGCGCGCTGCCGTTTAGCGATGAGAGTTGTTCGGCATGGAGTTTGACCGGCAACTGATGTGCTTGCGCGGCCTGAAACAACCGTTCTACCTGTGCCGGGCTGAACGCCAGATGCTCACAGAAGGCATCAACGGCGTCGGCCAGCCCTTCGTTGACCACCGCTGGCAGCAGTTCGCGGCAGACCAGATCGATCCACGCCTCCGGTTGCTGCCTGAATTCCGGCGGAATGGCGTGGGCGGCCAGACAGGTGGAAACAACCTGCACCGGCTGTTGTCGCCCCAATTCACGGATCACCCGCAGCATTTTCAGCTCGCTGTCCATGTCCAGCCCATAGCCGGATTTGATCTCAAGCGTGGTCACCCCTTCAGCCAGCAGTGGCCTTAAGCGGACGAGCGCCGAAGTGAGCAGGCTATCGTGGCTCGCTTCGCGGGTGGCGTTGACAGTGGCAAGAATGCCACCGCCGGCAGCGGCGATATCGGCATAGCTGACGCCATTAAGGCGTTGCTCGAATTCAGCGCTGCGATCACCGCCAAATACCAGATGAGTATGGCAGTCGATAAAACCGGGCGTAATAATGCCGCCACCGAAATCGGTGACCTGCGACGGCGCAAAATCAGGCAAGGTGTGCCGTGCGCCCAGCCAGACGATGCGCCCGGCGGTGATGGCCAGCGCCCCATCCTCAATCACCTGATAGTGACCACCGCGTAGGGTGACCAGATCAGCACCCAGCCACAAACTGTCACAGGCTATCGTCATCCTGTTCCCTCTTGCTGTTATAGTCTTGTATAGACAAGTTATACGCCACCACAGCATTTCAGCAAGCTGTGACGGAATAGGAATTTCTTATTCACTTTCTCCGTCACAGTAGCGGCTGCGTTGCGGAATAAAAAAGCCTTATGTCCTGCGTTGCTGACTTTGGTGTATAGATATGTCTATACAATATTACTGATGACAATCACCGACAGGATCTTGCTATGTCCGTTTATTTTGCCGAACGTGCGTTACTGCCACAGGGAATGGCGCGCCATGTGCGTCTGGAAGTGGATGAACAGGGGTATTTACAATCCGTTACGCCGCAGGCGGAGCCAGAAGGCGCGCAGCGGCTCAGCGGCATCGTACTACCGACAATGGTCAACCTGCATTCACATGCTTTTCAGCGTGCGATGGCCGGGCTGGCGGAGGTGGCGGGTGATCCGCAGGATAGCTTCTGGACCTGGCGTGACCTGATGTATCGCATGGTGGCGAACCTGACGCCGGAGCAGGTCGGGGTGATCGCCACCCGGTTGTACATCGATATGCTCAAGGGCGGCTACAGTCAGGTGGCGGAGTTTCACTATCTGCACCACGACCCGCACGGCAAACCGTACCGTCAGCATGACATGTTGCGTCATCTGCTGGCGGCGGCGCAGCAGGTCGGCATCGGTCAAACCATGCTGCCGGTGCTCTACAGCTACAGCGGCTTCGGCGCACAGCCGCCGCAGCCGGGGCAGGCGCGTTTTATTCAGGATGTAGACCATTACCTGCGCCAGCAGGAAACGCTGGCGGCACTGATTCAGTCTTATCCGTTGCTCAATCATGGGCTGTGTTTCCATTCGTTGCGGGCAGTCAGCCAGAACCAGATGGAAGATGTGCTGGAAGCGACTGACAGCAGCCTGCCGGTGCATATCCATATCGCTGAGCAGCAAAAAGAGGTGAATGACTGCCTGAACTGGAGCGGTGAACGCCCGGTGCAGTGGTTGTTTAATCGGTTTGCGGTGGATGCCCGCTGGTGTCTGGTGCACGCCACGCATTTGGATCAGCAGGAACTGAACCGGTTGGCCGACAGCCTGGCGGTGGCCGGATTATGCCCGACCACCGAGGCTAATCTTGGCGACGGTATTTTCCCGCTCGACCGTTACGTGGCGCTGGGTGGGCGCTGGGGCATCGGTTCTGACAGTCATGTGTCGCTGAATGTGGTAGAGGAGCTACGCTGGCTGGAATACGGGCAGCGGCTGCGCGATCATCGTCGTAACCGGGTGGCGACGGCGCAGCAAGCGGCGGTAGGCAGCCTGTTGTACGCTCAGGCGTTGCAGGGTGGCGCGCAGGCTTGTCGGGTACCGGTTGGCGAACTGAGCGCGGGCTGGCGTGCCGACTGGCTGGTACTGCGCGAGGATGCCTTGTTGAGTGCGGTGGCGGATAACAGCCTGCTCAACCGCTGGCTGTTTGCCGGTGATCGTCAGCAAATCCACGAGGTGTGGGTGGCGGGCAAACCGGTTATCGAAGAGGGGCGGCACGCGCTGGATGAGGATATCGACGCCCGGTTTATCGACGTGATGAAAACATTGCAGGCGGTGATGTGATGCGAACTTTCAGCCTGGATACGCTTTCGGTCAGCCGCTGGAAAAACGGCGGCGGCGAAACCCGCGAGATTTGCCGGATAACATCGACTCAGTCCGACGGTGATTTTGCCTGGCGCGCCAGTATCGCCACCATCGAGAAAGACGGTGATTTCTCCCGTTTTCCCGGTGTCGATCGGGTGATCACGCTGTTGTCTGGGGAAGGGGTAGACCTGTGCGGTGAAGGCTGGCAACACCGGTTGACGTTGCATCAGCCGTTTGCCTTTACCGGTGAACAGGCTATTACCGCGCGGCTGTGCGGCGGCCTCAGCCTGGACTTCAATATTATGGTGGATAGGCGCTGCTATCGGGCGGACGTTGCGGTGGTCAGGGGTACGGCGATGCAGACGCCAGATACCGGCGGCATCGCCTATGTACTGGCAGGCCTCTGGTGTGCGAACACACACCGACTGGCTACCGGAGAGGGGGCATGGTGGCAGTCATCAGGTACATGCTGGACGCCAGATGACGACAATGCTGTCTTACTGCTTGCCACAATTCACGCACGATAACCCGTTCTGTGCATCGTCCTGATGCACAATCATTGGGCGCCGCCATTGTGCAGTGCAACCTGTAATAGTGCGGTGCAATCTGTAAATGCGCGGTGCAACCTGTAAATGTGTGGCGCCGCCTGCGAATGTGTTTCCCTGATGTGCTGCGACTTCCTGTTCACCGCTGCCGGGCGGGGTTGGCCGAATTTATCTACCCGGATTTCCCCATCGACTGAAATCATGGCCCGAATCTTGCTGCTTATCTGGTGTTGTATATACATGTAATGACTTTGAAGCGTAAACACCAGGGGGAAGACATGAAAAAGAGCAAGCTGGTTCAGTCTGTAATTGCCTTATGTGTAGTAAGCACGTCGGCTGTTTTCTGCGCAGGCGTGCAGGCCAAAGAGTGGAAGTCGGTGACTATCGCAACAGAAGGCAGTTATGAACCCTGGAACCTTACCTTGCCCGGCGGCAAGTTGGGTGGATTTGAACCGGAGCTGATGACTCTCCTGTGCCAGAGGATGAACATCCAGTGCAAACTGGTGGTGCAAAACTGGGATGGCATGATAGCGGGTCTGCAGGCCGGTAAGTTCGATGTGATGATGGATGCCATCGTGATTACCCCGGAGCGCAAGCAAGTGGTGGACTTCTCCCTTCCCTATGCCTCCACCCCGGCCAGTTTTATTACCGTCAAAGGTAAGCTGGCGCTGCCTGTCGAAGCAGACAAAGCGATGATTAAGCTGACGGATGATCCTGCCCAGATTAAACCGGCGATAGCGGGCCTGCGCCGCGCGTTACAGGGCAAAACCATCGGTATTGCTTCCGGCACTGTCTATACGCCGTTTATCGACACCTATTTCCGGGATGTCGCCACCGTGCGTGAATACACCGCGTCCGCCGATGCCATTCTGGATTTACAGGCAGGTCGCATTGATGCGGTGTTTGACGATGTCACCTTCGCCAATTCCATCCTCAGCAAACCGGAAAACAGCAGCCTGACGTTAGGTGGCCCGCAGCTGACCGGGCCTATATGGGGAGAAGGGGAAGCGTTGGGCTTTCGTAAAAGCGACCCGGAGCTGAAGGCTAAATTCGATGCCGCGATTAAAGCGGCGCTGGCGGATGGAACAGTCAAAACGCTCAGCGAGAAATGGTTTAAAACGGACGTCACTCCCTAAGACTTGAAGGAAACACTATGCTGGCCCTGTTAGATTTCAGCGATCAGGGGTGGGGCGGCCTGCTGGCGATGGCCGCGCTGACCACCTTGTGCCTGACGATGGCCGCGTTGCTGATCGGCGCCCTGGTCGGCGCGGTGGTTGCCGCGGCTAAACTGTCCACGCGCCGACTCTGGCGCGTGGCGGGGGAGACGTATTCCATCGTGTTTCGTGGCATTCCGGAGCTGCTGATCATCTACCTGTTCTATTTTGGCGGTTCCGGTGTGTTGACGCAGATTGGGCGCTGGTTCGGTGCCGAGGGATTTATCGAACTGCCGCCTTTCCTGATTGGCGCGCTGGCGATTGGGTTAATTTCCGCATCGTATCAGGGCGAGGTGTACCGCGCGGCGCGTCTGGCCGTGAGTAGCGGTGAACTGGAGGCAGCCAGCGCGATGGGGATGTCGCGCTGGCGTATCGGATGGCGGATTCTGCTGCCGCAGGTGATGCGCTTTGCCCTGCCGGGCTTGTCTAATGTCTGGCAGATGAGTCTGAAGGATTCAGCGCTGGTGTCGGTCACCGGCATTATCGAGCTGATGCGCGCCAGCCAGATGGCCGCCGGTTCGACCCGCGACTATTTTCTGTTCTACTTTGCTGGTGCGGCTCTCTATCTGATCCTGACTGTGTTTTCCAATACGGCGTTTGCCCGTCTGGAGCGGATCTTGTCCCAGCCTTATCAGCGCAAAGCGATGCAGGAGCCGTCATGATTGATATTGCCTTTCTGACTCAAACATTCCTGCGGTTACTGTCGGCGCTGCCGGTGACGCTGGGGCTGTTTTTTGCCTCGTTCGCTGTCGGGGCGATGCTTTCGGTGTTGCTGGTGACGATGCGGGTGAGCGCTGTCTGGCCGCTGAGCGGGTTTGCTCGTCTGTATATGTTGATTTTTCGCGGGACGCCGCTGCTGATCCAGCTATTTCTGGTCTATTACGGGCTGGGGCAATTCAGCGTAGTGCGTGACAGCCTGTTCTGGCCGGTACTGCGCGATCCGTTCAGTTGCGCCGTGCTGGCGCTGGCATTGTGCACCGCTGGTTATACCGCAGAAATTCTGCGCGGTGCGCTATTGTCTGTTCCCGCCGGGCAGATTGAAGCCGGTCTGGCGTGTGGTATGTCGCGCTGGCTGCTGCTGCGCCGCATCATTGCGCCGGTGGCGTTGCGTAACGCGCTGCCCGCCTGGTCAACCGAGGCGATCTTGCTGATCAAATCCACCGCGCTGGCCAGTCTGGTCACGGTGTGGGATGTCACCGGCGTCGCACAGCAGGTAATCCAGCGCACGTATCGCACGCTGGAGGTGTTTGTCTGCGCTGCGCTGATTTACCTGCTGCTGAACTTCATTATTGTCAGGGTGTTTGCCTGGCTGGAACGTGCGTTGTCGCCAAATCTGGCCGCTGTGCCGACGTCTTTTGGGAGAGATCATGAATAAAACCGCCCCCATCACCTTATCGATGATCGATATCCGCAAGTCATTCGGCGCGCTTGAGGTGCTCAAAGGTATTTCGCTGGATGCACGCAAAGGCGAGGTGATTTCGCTGCTGGGTGCCAGCGGATCGGGCAAGAGTACCTTTTTGCGTTGCATCAACCTGCTGGAAACGCCAGATGACGGCACGGTTGCCGTCAGTGGTGAAATGATCCTGATGAAGCGTCATAAACTCGGCCACCAGATCGCAGCTGACAGGCGTCAGGTGGAACGGCTGCGTACCCGATTGGGGATGGTGTTCCAGAATTTCAATTTGTGGAGCCATATGACGGTGCTGCAAAACGTCATCGAAGGGCCATTGCATATTCTCAGGCGCTCGCGCGCCGACTGTGTCGAACAGGCTGAGGCGTTGCTGTCGAAGGTCGGGCTGTATGAACGGCGGCATTTTTATCCGACGCAACTTTCCGGCGGCCAGCAGCAGCGAGTGGCGATTGCCAGAGCGTTATCGATGGAGCCGGAGGTGATGTTGTTTGATGAACCGACCTCGGCGCTGGACCCAGAACTGGTCGGCGATGTGCTGAAAGTGATGCGCGGGCTGGCCGAAGAAGGGCGCACCATGCTGGTGGTGACCCATGAAATGGGGTTTGCCCGTCATGTTTCCAGTCGGGTGGTGTTCATGCATCAGGGGCGGATTGACTGCGAGGGCGCACCTGAAGCCATGTTCGGCGGCGACAGTTCGGCGCGTTTTCAGCAATTTATCGCCAGTCACCAGACGGTGTAAGGGGAACACTATGGTTACCGAGATTTGTTGGGGCGATGCACCACTGACATGGCGTGAACTGGTGCAGGTGGCGCGCCACGGTGCACAGCTTAGCCTGAGTGAAGCGGCCTGGCACCGCATGAACCAATCACGACGTATCGTCGAACAGATTGTGGATAGCGAAACGCTGGCCTATGGCGTCAATACCGGGCTGGGCGCGTTATGTAATGTGGCCTTGCCGGTGGAGGATCTGGCGCGGCTGTCGCGCAATACCTTGCTTAGTCACGCTTGCGGCGTAGGGCCGCGGCTGCCTGTCGAACAGACCCGCGCCATCCTGTGTGCGGCGATTGCTAATTACAGTCACGGCAAGTCGGGGATTCAGCCTGATATCGTGCAGGCGTTGCTGACGCTGCTCAATCAAGGGGTGACACCGTGCGTGCCATCGCAAGGCTCGGTCGGCTATCTCACGCATATGGCACATATCGGGCTGGCGTTGATCGGCGTCGGTGAAGTGGAATGGCAAGGTCAGCTACTGCCTGCGTCGGAAGCGTTGCAGCGTATTGGCGTCACGCCGGTGACGCTGGGGGCGAAAGACGGGCTGTCGCTGGTTAATGGTACGCCGTGCATGACCGGACTGGCTTGTCTGGCGCTGGATGATGCGGCGCGGCAACTGGACTGGGCAGATGTGACCGGCGCGATGAGTTTTGAGGCGCTGCGTGGGCAGGCAGTCGCCTTTGACGCTGAGGTGCTGGCATTGAAACCGAGCGCCGGTATTCAACAGGTCGGGCAGCGCCTGCGCGCCCTGTTGGCCGGGAGCCGGATCATTGCCCAGAGCGAAGGCATTCGGACGCAGGATGCGCTGAGCCTGCGATCCATGCCGCAAATTCATGGTGCCTGCCGTGATCAGTTTGCATCATCGGCGCAACGCATCGAGATGGAACTCAATGCCGCCACCGATAATCCGCTGGTGTTGGGCACGCCGGAGCAGTGGCGGGTGATATCGCAGGCGAACCCGCATGGCGAAGCGGTGGCACTGGCGGCAGACAGTCTGGCACTGGCGTTATGCGAACTGGCAGGCGTGGCGGAACGCCGGCTGGACCGGCTGATTAATCCGCTGGTGAGCGGGTTGCCGCCGTTTCTGGTCGCTCAGCCGGGGGTGAATTCCGGCATGATGATCGCCCAGTATGTGGCCGCCTCACTCTGTGGTGAGAACCGCTTATTGGCCCAGCCTGCGGTGGTCGATAACTTTGTCACCTCCGGCTTGCAGGAAGACCACCTGAGTATGGGCACCCCGGCGGCGCTCAAATTGCTGAAGCTGACTGAAAACGTCTGGCAGGTGCTGGCTATTGAATATCTGCTGGCGGCGCAGGCGCTGGATTTTCTCGGTCCGAATAACGCCGGCGTGGGAACACAACTGGCCTGGCAACGGCTGCGCCAGCAGGTTGACGTCTGGCAGGAGGATCGCTGGCTGGCGCCGGATATCGCCCGTGCGGTAGCCGTGCTACGGCATCAGGATTTGGGTTGGGACGAATTGCCCTACCCGAACGGGCAGGGCAGCTCAGAAACGCGCGAATAACGGTGAAAACGGTGAACAGGAACCGGGGAGGCAGGCCAGTTAATTAAACGTTAACCGGTAAAATCGTTGGGGACGCCCGACGGTGCCGTGCTGAATATGTGCTTCCAGCAATTTAATATTCTTGCAGTATTCCAGATAGCGCCGGGCGGTAGATTTACTGATGCCAATCAGGTCGCTCAGGCTGTCGGCGGTGTGCTGGGTGTGTTCGCCGGAAAACGCCGCTCGCACCTGATTGAGCGTCAGCTCGTCGATACCTTTCGGATAGGTGAATCCGGCTGGCGCGCTATGAGGAAGGGTCTGTCGTATTACCCGGTCGATCTCTTCCTGTTGCAGATGCGATTTCTGGCCTACTTTTTTGTTGAACATCAGGTAGTTTTTCAGTGCTTCTTCCAGCCGCTCCAGGATGAACGGTTTGACCAGATAGTCACAGGCGCCGTGCCGTATTGCCGTTTTGATGGTATCGATATCGTTGGCGGCGGTAATAAAAATAACATCGACTTCCGGTTGCGTGGCGCGCAGGTGCTTCATCATGTCGATTCCCGTGCCATCGGGTAGGTAGTTATCCAGCATCACGAGGTCAGGCTTTTGGGCCGCGATAGCTATCCGGGCATCAGCAAGGGTATCTGCACTGCCTAATAGCAGGAATTCAGGATGTTTCCTGAGGAAGCTTTCAATGAAGAAAGCCATATCGTGATTGTCTTCAACCAAAAATACGCTGATCTTGTTTGCCATAGCGTTAATCTTCTAACTATCTGTTAAATCTTGGGAATATAAACGGAAAACACCGCGCCGCCGTTGTCGTCGTCGGTATCAACCAGACACACGCCCTGGGCCTTTTGCACCAGCGACTGCACCAGATACAACCCTACGCCGTGGTGACGGCCAGATTTACTGGTAGTGCCTTTTATAAACAGTTCGTCTATCGCCATGTGATCGAGTCCTGGGCCATTATCCTGAATCGACAAGACGATTTCATCACTGCTGTCGTTAAGATAAAGCTCAATCGACTGAGCATGAGCGGGCATTTTCACCGTGGCTTCCAGCGCGTTATCCAGCAGGTTGCCGATGATGCAGGCCATTTCTTCGGCGCTCAGCGGCGCATCCGTTCCGGTGTAATAGGAGAGCGGATCAATTCGCAGATCGATGCCCAGTTCGCTCGCTCGCCCCAGCTTACCGAGTATCAACCCGGCCACACAGGGGCAGTGAAAGGACTTGATGATGGCATCATAAAGCTGCTGGAGCTGGGCATTTTCCTGTGCGACGTACTGACTGACCCGCTCATATTCCCCCAACTGGAGCAAGCCGTAGATAACGGCCAGCCGGTTTTTGAATTCGTGGCTGATAACTCGCAGCTCTTCGCTTTCATGTTTAATGTGGTTGACCTGCTTGGTCATTAGCGTTTCATTGGTTCTTTCTCTCAAACTGATCACAAAACCGGCAAACTCATCCTGCTGGTTGAGGATGATGGTGCGGTTGGCGATAAACGTCGAGCCATTGAACGCCACATCCACATCGTGGCACTCCTGACGCTCGTCGGATAAAAAGAAATCAGCCGGTACGACATAATCCGTAATGTTATGCCCGGTCAGCGGACCGTTGGGATGGTCGATGGCGAGCATCTTTTTAGCCGCGTTATTGATGGCAATGATGCGCCCTTCCGGGCTGACGGCGATCACACCATCGTAAATGGCGTGCAGAATGGCTCGGCGTACCTGGTATTTATAATTGATCATCTCTGGCGTCAGGCCGGACATCTGTTTTTTCAACAGGCGGTAGGAAAATACGCCGCTTAGCAAGATCAGGATAAAGACGGCGATCAGCAAGCCGAAGAATGGCGAGAAATAATCCTCCAGCAGGTTCCGGCGGTGTGCTTCCGTATACCCAACCGACACATAGCCGATGTATTTTTCATCAAGAAACAGAGGTGCGCGGGTCTTGACGGACGCGCCGGAGTAACCGGTGTTGTTGTCCGTATAGCTTTTTCCATCGTGCAACAGATCAACATTGCCGCTATCACTTATGGTCCGGTTTACCAGAGCTGGGTCCGGATGGTAGAGGCGGATGTTATCCGGGTCGCTGATGACGATAAAATCCGCATCACTGCGAGCGTAGCGCTGATCGATAAGGTTACGCAGTGCCGCCAGATCCCGATGTTCGACGGCCTGCTTGAGTGCAGAGTCTTGCGAGAGGATAAGCGCCAGATTCTTTGATTTATCCGCGACGTCGTGATAGAGCAGGTTGCTGATAATAAGGAAAACCGCGCAGCCGGTCGCCACAACCACAGCCAATGACGTGATGAAATAGTAGAGTATTATCTGATACTTATAGGAACTGCTCGGCTCGCTGCCGGTGGTTATGGCCTCTGACATGGTGTATTCCGTCAGTCATAGTTGTACAGAGAGGGTTGCACAGATAAAAACAGATAAAGACAGCCGTACCCTGTGGGGCAATCCGGGCAACTATACCATCGCAAGACGAAAGGAAGGTTGATGATTGCTTACGAGCCGCAGGAAAACGGTGTTACGTGCTGCTATTTAAACAGACAGGCGGCCTGATTACACCAGGCCGCATCAATGTTTTGAGTGATAAATGTTGTGAGTGATAACGCTTGTTGCGATGACGTTTTTAGCGATTCAACAGTGACAGTACGCTGTGCAGCGAAAGGCCCAGCAACGTAAAATCGGTTGTCGAGTAGGTGGTCGGCGCATCAACGCCTGCGTCGTGAATCGGCTGGAAAATAAAGGCTGAGCCGGCAATAGAAATAATGCCACAGGCCACTGCACCGATGACCGCACCGCGAATGCCGCCGGTGGCGTTACCGATGATGCCTGCGCCGCCGCCGCTGGCAAAGGTAAACAGCAGGCTGGGAACCATCGCCGGATAACCGAATACCGGCAACAGAATCATGGTCAGGAACCCACTGATAGTGCAGCAGATAAAACCGATGAAAACGGCGTTGTTGGAATAGGGAAACAGTGAATAGATTTCAATGGCCGGAATGGATTTTTTGATGATTTTATCGCTGATGCCTTTAAACGCCGGAATCAGTTCTTCGATAAACATATGGACGCCACGGGTCAACATATAAACCCCCGCAGAAAATAACCCGGCTTGTTTCAGCAAAAACAAAAAGATGTTGGTATGGCTATGGTCTTTATGGCTGGCGTCTGCAATCGCCTGCACATGATCAGCACCGGCGACCAGTGAGGAGACAACAAAAAACAATAACATGACGAAGAACGTTGAAACTTGTTTGTCTTTTAAGAAACCGATGCTGGTTGGAATAGCCAGTTTTTCTGCGTCGTTTTCTTTATTGCCGAATTTTTCGCCCAACCAGCCCGCCAGCATATAACTGGTGGAGCCAAACTGGCCGATGGAGAAATCGCCGGACCGTCGCAGCTCGTCGCAGTTTTCAATTTGTCGGCAATAACGCACCAGCAAGGCGGGAGAGATAACGCACCATATTCCGGTAATAAATGTAGCCAGCATGGCTGAGTTGGAAACAGAGATGCCGTGCAGCATGGCAATAATCGTCAGGCAACTTACCATGAAAAAAACATGGTGCCCGGAAAGGACGATATATTTCAGTGGGGTGATTTTGGCCAGCACAATGTTGAAAAACATCGCGCCGATAAGCCCGGCGGCAATGGCTGAAGAATAGAGCTTGCCCAGTTTTTCCATGGCGACAACGATAACAACCTCGTTGTTAGGGACGATGCCCTGAACGTGAAAGGCTGTCAGGAATATTTTCGAAAAATTACTCAATGATGGAGAAATGAGTAAATCCGCGCTGGCGAAAAGAATGACAAAACCAAGATAGGTTCTGATTGTTGAAGTAATAATTTCATTGATATTCTTCTTTTGAATAATATTTCCCAACATGGTGAAAAGACTCACCAATATGGCGGCGTCTTTGAGTAACTCAATAAGAAATTGAAACACGGTTTTCCCCTTATTAATAAACTTCTACTCAGGATAAAATAGCCGTGTTCATGTCAGTGAAAATTGATCGGTGATCACATTGGTGGGTAAATTAAAAGCATTAAATGATTTTTATGCTTTTAATTATTATCCCATTGCTTTTTCATTTTTGTTTCTTTACCGTCGGCGGCGTTTGAATCTGGTGCATTTTAGCTGTTCTATGTTAATTAATATCTCTGTGAATGTTAAGTGTGGTGATTGATTAATTTTCTTATTTCAGCATTGTTAAGTTTTTGGTCGATATTATCTTCGCTATAGCCTAAATAATTCGAGTTGCAGGACAACACGCTCGCGTGTTGAACAACGCCATGCGTTGGCCCTTTAGAGTCTTGTAACGCGGCAACCGAGTGACAAATCGTCGGGAACGAATTTGACCAGCCAATGCATCTGCAACTTGAAGTATGACGGGTATATAATAGCGTTGTCGTTGGCGCTCTGACATACCTGACAATGACACGACGCGTAACATAGCCAAACAGAATAAAAAGTAGGTGGTTTCGGCATTGATGTGGAACTTGTCTCCCCTCGTGATGCAACAAGGTCGGCTCCATCTGCTTTCTTCATGTATTGGTGGCGAAAGCGCCACATGTGGCACTTTCGCCGCCATACCACCACAAGGTGTTTTTTCCCTGCGTACCGATAACCGACGCAACGGCGACAAGTGATGCTGCCTAGCCGCCAAACCGCCCGAATAACTGATAACGAGATCCGGGATAGAACAACCGGGCCGCGGTGACGATGCGCGAACCGTGCCAGGTGCGGCGGCGGATTAACAGGCAAGGCTCCTGTTCGCCCAGCGCCAGCAGGTCACGCTGACGTGGTTCGGCAGCGACGGCTTCTACCCGGTGCTCGCCAGCCGTCAGCGGGGCCACGCGGCTCAGGTAACTGTGCGGTGTGGCGCGGGTAAAATCCTGTTGCAGGTAGTCCGGTGCCGCCTGCGGGTTGACGTAGCGGATTTCCAGTTGTACCGGCACATCGTTTTCATAGTGCACAATTTGTGAATGGAACAGCGGTTGGCCGGGATTGATATCCAGTTGCGCTGCCTGATCGCCGTCAGCATTGAGGGTTTCCAGCACCAGCACCCGGCTGCTGTGACGATGGCCGCGTGCGGCGATTTCATCGGCGATGTTGTGGACTTCCAGCATCGCGGTATGCGCCTTTTGTTCCGCCACAAAGGTTCCCACGCCCTGCATACGTACCAGAAATCCTTCGCTGGTGAGTTCCCGCAACGCCCGGTTGATAGTCATACGGCTCACGCCCAGTTCACTGACCAGTTCGCTTTCCGATGGTACGCGTTGGTGTGGTTGCCAGACGCCGCTGCGGATCTGAATGATAATGGCTTGCTTTACCCGCTGATAGATGGGAGCAGGGGTGTCACTCATGGCGGCGGCGAGCTGGGAAGCCGTTTGCTGGTCGGTCAAGGCGTTATCCTCAAAGACGATTGATAAGCGCAGTGTAGCGAACAAGGCGCAGTCCTGTATAGACAACCTGCGATGTGATAACTCCCTCTCGTTGGTAAATATATAAAAACATCGCTCCCTGACGTTATACTGACGATATATTTACGAAATCCTGAACATCAGTGTGGAATTCAGGCAACATTGCCATCAATTTGCTTGCGGATTCGTGTACGTATTTTAAATAAGAGTCGATCATCAAATGGATACATTATTTTCCTGCGTAGGGTGCGGCAAATGCTGCACG
The DNA here is from genome assembly GCF_012273755.1 of Dickeya sp. CFBP 2040. NCBI lineage: Bacteria > Pseudomonadati > Pseudomonadota > Gammaproteobacteria > Enterobacterales > Pectobacteriaceae > Dickeya > Dickeya sp. CFBP 2040. Next base: position 9,631 of record NZ_JAAVXH010000046.1, on the reverse strand, counting down.
GGTCATCATGTTCCTCTGACCCTGGCTGAAGCGAAGCAATGGGCGCAGGATGGTGGGCAAATCATCGTGCTGGTCGAAGGTTTTTTGCAAAATGGCATCGGTATACAACCAGAACAGCGCCATCATGCTCAGTCGCGTTCCTGTGAGGTGATAAGCGGCGATACCAGAGCATTTATTGCTATCACCTTCGCCGCTTACAGTCCTGGCCCTTGTCGGCATCTGGACGAGGAATTGCGCTGCCGGATCTATGAACGGCGGCCACTGGTGTGTCGTATCTACCCGATGGAGATAAACCCACATATTCCGTTGCGGCAGGCCAACAAAGACTGTCCGCCGGAGGCATGGCAACAAGGTGTGGCGCTGATTGTTTCAGACCGGCTGGTGGATAACGACACTCAAGCGCTGATCGAACGCTCTCGTCAGGCAGACCGCGAAGACATTCACTTTAAAGCATCAATTTGCAACTGGCTGGGGATCGCCACCAGTGCGCTGAAAGGCGATGGTTTCACGGCTTATCTGCCGGATATGACGGCCTTTACATCAGCGATGGAGCTGGCCGGACAATTCACGGCTGAAGAACATGCTGAAGCCGCGGGTAGCCGGGCGTGGCAGTTCCATGTTTCTGGCGAAGAGGTACTGGAACGCGTGAAACAGGCAGGGGCGGAGGCGATAACCGGGCCGTCTCAGTATTATGGTTTTATTGGCTTGCGTGCCGACTGATGCTGTCATACGTACCATGCACGCCATGATATCGGCGTTGTGGCCTAAAACAGGGCAGGGTGCACAATGATAGAGCAACCTGCCGCTGTTCGGATTCGTCAACCCCGCTATTACTTACCGCTTTTTCCGATGTTTTTCCCGCTGTTGTGCCGGTTGTTGCATTCTCGCCATGCTCTGGCATGGCTCTTGCTTGTATAGACAAGATTATACACTTGAGGGTGACCGCCTTTTTCTTTCCCGAACAGAAGCGGGAGCCGGTATGCTGCAACAGGTCGGCGTAAAACCAACATGACGGTGGATTTTCCCCGACCAGGCGGCTATACACTTAAAATCTCACCGGAATTTATAGCGCGCAACGCGTGGGGATGACGGTGATTCGTGGTGAAGCCTGACAGGCGCTGATGCATTGAAGGACGCGTCTGTCGGGGAAAGCAGGATGAGACATACGGGCCGGCTGGATAATAGGAAATGAAGTCAGCTGGATTTTTTTTAGTCTTACTTGTCTATACAGGATTAGATATATGTCACAAACCCGAAACTATTGCCTGACGCCCGGCACGGTGGATCTCGCCACGCTGCGCGCTGTGTATCAGGGACATGTCACCCTGACGCTGGCACAACAAGCCCGCACAGCGGTGGCGACAGCACAGGAAACGGTGCAAGGCATTGTTCGTCAGGACCGGGTGGTCTATGGCATCAACACCGGTTTTGGCAAGCTGGCCCAGACTCGCATTCCGGCTGACAGGCTGGCGGAGTTACAGCGCAATCTGGTGCTGTCGCACAGTGTCGGCATTGGCGATCTGCTACCGGATGACGTGGTGCGTCTGGTGATGGCGACCAAAATCATTAGTCTGGCGCGTGGGCATTCCGGGGTGCGGTTGCAGGTCATCGACACCTTACTGGCGCTGTTTAACGCCGGGGTAATGCCCTGTATTCCAGAGAAAGGCTCGGTGGGCGCCAGCGGCGATTTGGCACCACTGGCGCACCTGTCGCTGCTGTTACTGGGGGAAGGGCAGGCGCGGGTCGATGGCGTGTTGATCCCGGCGGCTGAGGGGCTGGCGCGGGCGGGCGTCAAACCACTGGTGCTGGGGCCGAAAGAAGGGCTGGCGCTGCTCAACGGCACCCAGGTGTCTACTGCGCTGGCGCTGCGCGGATTATTCGAGGCTGAGCAGGTGTTTGCCGCCGGTCTGGTGGCGGGCGCGCTATCACTGGAAGCAATCAAAGGCTCGGTGAAGCCGTTTGATGCTCGCATCCATCAGGCGCGTGGCCAGCAAGGACAGATTGCGGTAGCGGCGGCGGTCAGCGCTTTGCTGGCAGATAGCGAGATTTTACAGTCACATGCCCACTGTGGCCGGGTGCAAGACCCGTACTCGATTCGTTGCGTGCCGCAAGTGATGGGCGCGTGTCTGGACAACGTGCACCATGCCGCTCGCGTGTTGTGCATCGAAGCCAACGCCGCGTCGGATAATCCGCTGGTGTTTCCGGAAACCGACGAGGTTATTTCCGGCGGTAATTTTCATGCCGAGCCGGTCGCGTTTGCCGCTGACATCATCGCACTGGCGGTAGCGGAAATCGGCGCTATTTCTGAACGGCGCATGGCGCTGTTGCTGGACAGCACATTGTCCGGGCTGCCGCCGTTTCTGGTTAATGACGGCGGCGTCAACTCCGGCTTCATGATAGCTCAGGTCACCGCCGCCGCGCTGGCGTCGGAAAACAAGTCGCTGGCTCACCCCGGCAGTGTAGACAGCCTGCCGACCTCCGCCAATCAAGAGGACCATGTATCGATGGCGACCTATGCCGCCCGCCGTCTCGGCAGCATGTGCTTTAACACCGCCACTGTGGTGGGGATTGAAGCCATGGCCGCGGCACAGGGTATCGATTTCCATCGCCCACTGAAAAGCTCACCGCTACTGGAACGCGAACTGGAACAGGTGCGTGAACAGGTAGCGTTTTTAGACCATGACCGCCTGATGGCGACCGATATTGACCTGATGCGACAGTGGGCCAGCAGTCATCGCTGGCCGTCTGTTATCACTGCATTGTTACCCAGTTATGCCTTTGCTCCGGCTTCTGTCTGATAAGGAATTTGCCATGACCACCTCTTCTTCAACGACGTCTTCTGTTGCTCGTGTTGTCCGTGCGCCGCATGGCACCGAACTGCACTGTGAAAACTGGCTGATCGAAGCCGCCTACCGCATGATCCAGAACAATCTTGACCCGGATGTGGCCGAACGCCCGGAAGATCTGGTGGTGTATGGTGGTATCGGTAAGGCGGCCCGCAACTGGGACTGCTTCGACGCTATTCTGACCAGCCTGCGCCAGTTGAAAGCGGATGAAACGCTGCTGGTGCAATCCGGTAAGCCGGTCGGGGTATTTCGTACCCACGCTGATGCGCCCAGGGTGTTGATTGCCAACTCTAATCTGGTGCCGCACTGGGCCACCTGGGAGCATTTCCATGAACTGGATAAAGCCGGGCTGATGATGTATGGACAGATGACTGCCGGGTCGTGGATTTACATCGGTGCGCAGGGCATCGTGCAGGGTACCTATGAAACCTTCGCGGAGGCTGGCCGCCAGCACTATCACGGCGATCTGAGCGGAAAATGGATTCTGACTGCCGGGCTTGGCGGCATGGGGGGCGCTCAGCCGCTGGCCGGCGTGCTGGCCGGTGCGTCGGTGCTGGCGGTGGAGTGTCAGGAATCCCGTATCGATTTCCGGCTGCGTACCCGTTATCTCGACTATAAAGCCAATACGCTTGATGAGGCGCTGGCGATGATCGCCGATGCCTGTGCGCAGAAAAAAGCTATCTCTGTCGGCCTGCTCGGCAATGCCGCCGAGGTGTTGCCGGAACTGGTGAAACGCGCCAAGGCAGGGGGGATGAAACCGGATATCGTCACCGACCAGACCTCCGCACATGACCCGCTCAACGGCTATCTGCCGGCAGGCTGGAGTGTGGAACGTTGGCAGCAGGAGCGCGCCAGCCATCCGGAAGCGGTAGTCAAGGCCGCTTGTGCGTCGATGGCAGTACACGTGCAGGCAATGCTGGATTTTTGCCACATGGGCGTACCCACGGTGGATTACGGCAACAATATTCGCCAGCGTGCGTTGGATGAGGGCGTGCGTAACGCCTTCGATTTCCCCGGTTTCGTTCCGGCGTATATCCGCCCGCTGTTTTGCGAAGGCAAAGGACCGTTCCGCTGGGTAGCGTTGTCTGGCGATCCGCAAGATATCTACAAGACTGATGCCAAACTCAAAGAACTGTTTCCGGATAACCACCACCTGCACCGCTGGCTGGACATGGCGCGTGAACGCATCGCTTTTCAGGGGCTGCCGTCGCGCATCTGCTGGCTGGGGCTGGGAGAGCGGCATCTGGCCGGGCTGGCATTTAATGAAATGGTGCGTAACGGTGAACTGAAAGCGCCGATCGTTATTGGCCGCGACCATCTGGATTGCGGATCGGTGGCCTCGCCCAACCGGGAAACGGAAGCGATGCAGGATGGCTCGGATGCGGTATCAGACTGGCCGCTGCTCAACGTGCTGCTGAATACGTCAGGCGGCGCGACCTGGGTCAGCCTGCATCACGGCGGCGGCGTTGGCATGGGCTTTTCACAACATGCCGGCATGGTGATTGTCTGCGACGGCAGCGAACAGGCGGATGCCCGACTGGCGCGTGTGTTGTGGAACGACCCGGCTACCGGGGTGATGCGCCACGCTGATGCCGGTTACGACGTCGCCAAAGTCTGTGCGGCGGCGCATCAGTTGAATTTGCCGATGGTGAAATAACACGGTGAGGTGGGTCCCGTACGCTTGCGAGACGGCGGGACGTCACTTGATCGATGCTAACCGAACAGGCCAGAATCGATAAGACAATGATCTGATGTTTGCTGTGCTGTTTTATAGTAATAGTTTGCGGTTAATTCTATGTTTTATAACGATAGCAGACAGGAATCATCATAATGCAGCAGGTTTTCTTTCCAGCCACTGTGTTACGTGGCGCCGGGGTGAGTCAACAGTTGGGCGACGTTTGCGCCCGGTTCGGCAGTCGGGTCCTGGTGGCAGGAGGGCATCAGGCTCTGGCGGCCACGCAGACTCTGATCATTGAGCAACTGCGGCAGGCCGGGGTAACGCTGACGGCGGTGGAGTGGTCCGGTGAGCAGTGCAGCGTCAGTCAGATAGAACGGTTGTGCGCGCGGGTGCGTAAAACGGACAGCGATGTGGTGCTGGCGGCGATTGTTCGTGCCTCGATTGAGGCGCCGGATATGGCGAACATGCCGTTTAGCGTGACGGAGTCGCAGTTGCATCAGGCGATTCGCCGGGTTGAAACGCTGGCGGTGTGCGTCACTGCCGGGTAATACGTTAACGATGACGGAGCCGTATCGCCCTGCAGGTACGGCAATAACAAAGACCGGGCGAACCCGGTCTTTGTCTGATTGATACTTATGGAAGCCCGTGTGGTGTTTCAATCGGTCAGATGACCCTGTCAGAGTTTACTGACGCCGGAATGACTCACCTTGCAGTTGGCGGTGTCCCACTTTTCACCGTATTTTTCCGTTGACCCCTGGCCTTTCACCACGCCTTTGAATTCCTCGCAGACTGGCGGTTTGCCTTCTTTATAATTTTTGATTTTCAGACCACTGATGGTTGCCACATCACCGTAGTTACGGTTAACGCCGGCAATGCTGTCAATGGTGCCGTTAACGGTGGCGCTGATGATGTTCAGGAAGCGTGGGCCGCCATTGTTGGAACAGTCACCGCAGGAACGCCACAGTTTTCCGTGTTCACCGGTCAGGGTAAAGTTGCCCTTCACCACGGTGGTGCTGTTTTTGGAGTTGTGTTGCAGCACTTTGTCCGGTTTTCCGCCGTAACCATCTTTGGCGTTATGCGCTATCCCGCCAATGATGGTCAGGGTTTTACCGTTATTGGTTGCGGCATCTTCGCAGATGTCTTCCCAAATGACGTTTTCGATGGTGCAGTCGCCACTTTCACAATGAATACCATCCGCACCGCCGGAGGCCGAAATGCGCAGGTTTTTCACCGTGGCGTTTTTCAGGATGATCAGCGGTTTTTGTTTATCGCTGTCATTCGGGCAGGAGGTACCAATGGTCACGCCGCCGCAATCGACGGTGCGGTTTTCGAATGTGGCGCCCGGTTTACACTCAGAGCTGGCTTTCGCTGCACGCAGCGGACCGGTGCTCGGTGCGGTGGTCACGGCATTCGAAACGGTCTGGCTTTGATTGTCGCTGACAACATCCACCCAGTACCAGTAGCTAACGCCGCTATTGGTATCGGCATCGTTAAAGGTGCGGGTTTCTGCATCCAGTACGGCGATGCGTTCACGCAGGTCAGGATTACTGGTTGTGCCGCGATACACTTCCTGACGCACGACTTTACTGGCATCGGTAGACCAGCCCAGATAATTGACATCACTTTTCTGGGACAACATCAGTGTGGTTTGGGTCGCAAGCGATGGTGCCGCCAGCGCGAGTGCACACAGAGGCAATACATACTTAAACATACAATCTCCTTGTAAATCCCACAGGTATTGACTCTCATTCAGTTGAGAGAAAGAAATAAATAAAAGCGGGTACTTCCTGAAAGTATCGAGATTACTATAGAACAAAAAATAAAAAATTTGATGAAAATAAAACGATGTTTTGGAAAATAATCTTTGGGGTGAGTCATCCGTCTTATTCTCTGATTATGAAAGGAGAATTCCATCATGATTATTTGTGACGTACGAATAAAAAATATAAAAACACATGTGACAAGCATCAATTTTTTATTTTTTTTGAATTGATTTTTATGTATGCAAGAGATTGCCTGGCAGGGATATAGGTAACGTGCAAATAATACGGTATGTGTTTTAATTTGCTATAAGTGAGATGTTGACTTCTTACGCCACGGGCGAACCACCACGTGATAATTGAGTAGAAAATAATAGCTATCAATGTAATGTTGAATTTGATGTCACCCACCGCAAGTTGGAAATAAAAAAGAAACTGTCATGCTGATTTTCATTCCTGAAGGCAGAATGTGGAAACTACTCAAATATACCCGTCATATTTCACGTTGCAGGTGTGCTGCTTTATTACTTGGCCTATCCGAATAACGGGCTGTCGAGGTCGCCTCTGAGGCCGCAAAAGAAACCCGGCGGGTTGTATGACGCGCCGGGTTTGCAAAGGCTGTTTTATCGGGAAACCAGTACTACTGCGTTCCTGATAAGACAAAAGGCTATTACGCAGTGGTGTTGATATTGCGTCCAATTGCCGGATTGGCAGGCAGTGGTGGAATCGACTGGATGAGGCTGTTTACGGTGTCTTTTTGATTATCCAGAGATTTTTTCAACACAGTGGTACTCAGCTCACCGCTAAGCTGCATGTTACTAAGACCAGTGGAAAGCATTGCAATCTGTGATGCATCCATCTTGATTATCCTATTGTTTGGGGCTGGGGAAGTACCGATATGCTGGCCGTGTATTGCACCAGCATCTTTAATAATATCGGCGTTTTTTGCTCAAACTTTACTCTAGCAGACGTTGCGTATAACTGCCGTTCTTTTCATCACACTATTGAGCGTCCGCAACGTCGTCGTCGAAGAACCAGTAGCCTTGATTGATCAATCCAGTTAATTCGGCAACGAAAGCCGGGCTGTGCAGTGCTTCACCCAGTTCCTTTTTACCGATAGTGGTGTAACGGCACAGTGCATCGGCAGCGTCCGGGGCGACGGTATCCCATTTTTCACTATTAATGAAAAAATGGTTTCCGATATGCAGTACCCGTAACCCGTTTAAGCGGGTAAGGACTTCGCCGGCCAGCAGCGCATCGGCTATCTCACCTGGCTCGTAGGGGGGTTCTGCCGGAGCAATGTCCAGCTCATGGCGCGGAGTACTCACGAAGCGACCGAACCATTGTGTAAAATCTTCCGGCTGATTGATCATGTTGATCATCATCGTACGCAGGCGCTCAAGCTCATACTGTTCCACCCGGCCTGGATGTTCCCGGCAGGTTAAATCCGGATCGCTGTAGTGTTCGCCGCCGAGATCGTTTTCCAGCGCATAGTCGGCAAAGCTGCTGATTAAATCCCTGCCGTTGGGTCCGCGAAAACCGACCGAGTAGTTGAGTGCGGTTTCAAAGGTGAATCCGTCGTGTGGGAAGCCCGGCGGAATATATAAAATATCGCCCGGTTCAAGTTCTTCATCAATGATCGGCGTGAAAGGATCAACATGCAGCAGTGCCGGATGCGGACAGAACTGGCGCATCGGCAGCTTATCGCCAACGCGCCAACGACGGCGACCCATACCCTGAATAATAAATACGTCGTACTGGTCGATATGCGGTCCGACGCCGCCGCCCGGTACGGAAAAGGAGATCATCAAATCGTCTAAACGCCAGTCCGGTAGTACGCGAAACGGGCGCACCAGTTCGGCTGACGGTACATGCCAATGGTTAACCGCCTGAGCTAACAGGGACCAGTCGGTTTCTCCTAAATGATCAAACTGCTCAAACGGCCCATTCCACGCCTGCCATTCGCCGTTGACATGGCTGACGATACGGCTGTCTACTTCCGGCTCCATGGCCAGACCGGCCAGCTCATCCGGCGTAATCGGGTCGATGAAGTTCGGGAAGGCGTTTTTTAGGACAACCGGTTGTTTTTGCCAGTATCTTTCTAAAAATTCAGGCCAGTTAAGGTTAAGTTGATAAGCCATACATTCACACCAGTGAGAAGACAAACGGGCTTGATTATAAAGAGGCTGACACCAGTAGCGCCTTGTCATTGGTCAAGGTCGTGTGTTGAGGTCGTCGTCACCGTGCTGGAATGCTGGTTATAGTCGTCATGATCCGAGTTGCAGGTGAGCGGGGTTGTCTGCAACTCGACTTATTTTGGGTATAAACATGTCGCACCCAAAAAAGCACTGGGCGCTATTACACGTTAAGCTATTTTTTTATATTCATTATTTTGTAGCGTAATGTTTTGTAGCGCAAAAAAATAATATAGGCACGAAGCGTGAAGAAACCGACAATACCACCGGAGACTAGCGCTAATAGCAGAACCATCGGGCGACTAAGGATATGGTCAACCGAGGTAGCCTGAAGATAGCCGAGATAATAGCGGAAAGGGAAATAGAATAAAAAAATTGTAATAACAGAATACGTTCCTGGCACAGTTACCGTGCCTTCCTTACGACCTGGGCGATAGGTTTGAGATGAAAAAAGTCGATTTGCTACCATGCCACCCACTATACAGCCTGATACCCACATGAGACAGGAAATGAGTATGTTGCCATGCTGCAGTAATGATATTATTGAAAAAATCATAAAGCAGCCTGGAATAAGCAACAACAGCTTAACGCTAACATCTTTCTGAAAACAAAAGGTCATACAGTAGAATGTGGCTGAAGCTAAAATTATCAACACCCACCATGGCATCCCTGTCATAATTTCTAACATAATTACTCCGTGTGTTAATGTACAACGCTATCACCAGTAAGAATGGCAATCGCCTGTATGGTATCTGACGGGCTTTTATTGAACAAATAAAATAATTTTAACGCTACGCTCGATTTGACTGAGATAATTAGATTCTATTATGACAGAGTATTGCTCTATTTTTCTCATGAAGGATGGCATTTTCTGTTTTCCTTTCCCGGTTTTTTATGTAATACGCGTATAATTTTGTTTTATATGATGTATTCATCTCGGTTAACCTGCCTGATTGCTACGTAATAAGACGAATTATCAACAAACTAGATTTGCCTGCTAATTATTGTTGCTGCTTTTTTTTGATGACGATTAAGTGATGTTTTGGTGTCAGTTTTATGTCTATTACAAAAGAATGTTTAGTATCGGACTTTGCCCTGGTGAATGTACTAATACATTAATTAATAACCAACATTTAATTTCATATAAATTAT
>NZ_JAAVXH010000045.1:0-292 GCF_012273755.1 Dickeya sp. CFBP 2040 | reverse complement strand
TGTAGAATTTTTAACGTGACACAGAATTCTGAACGCTCTCTTACAGTCTCGCTGTACGTGCAGGGTCTGCCGGGATATTCACTTTCCAGCAGACCTTATTAACAGTAGAAAGTATTCGAGGCTGTTAAGGAATAATTACTTCGATGCTTCAGCGCCGCTCATCCCTGGAGAACCATCTCGACCGCCATTAGTTCCGCCTCGTCCACCCTGACCGCCTAAGCCACCTGGTCCTGCATTGCCGCCGTTTCCGCCATTTCCTGACCCGTCGCCATTCCCCCCATTCCCTCCATTT
>NZ_JAAVXH010000044.1:0-287 GCF_012273755.1 Dickeya sp. CFBP 2040 | reverse complement strand
CCTCAGAGATACACATCCACTGCCAGTGCTGCTGAGCACCCTGAGGCTCGCCCGCAGCAGCTATTTTTATCACCGTGCAGCACTGCGTGCCGGTGATAAACACGCCGGTGTGCGCGTCAGCCTGTCGGAGATCTTCCACGCCAACTACCGCTGTTACGGCTACCGCCGCCTGCACGCAATGCTCCGTCATGAAGGCGTCCGGCTCTCTGAAAAAGTCGTGCGCAGGCTGATGTCAGAAGAAAAGCTTGTTGTCAGTACAGCCCGTCGACGGCGTTACAGCTCGTACT
>NZ_JAAVXH010000043.1:0-56783 GCF_012273755.1 Dickeya sp. CFBP 2040 | reverse complement strand
ATGGACCCTTTTTAATGGAACTTTCACAGGCCCTCGGCATTATCAATCTTACCGCTCCCGATGAAGTTCAGAGTCTTGCCGACCTCCTTTCCCCCGACCTTATTCAGCAGGCCTTTACCCTCACGGATACCGTGACGCTACGTAAGCGTAAGCTTCCCCTCGAATCCATGGTCTGGCTGGTTATAGGTATGGCTATTTTCAACAACAAGCCTGTGTCCCATATCGTCAATCTGATGGACATCGCTGACCGGACTGGCAGACCTTTTACCGCACCCAGCTCCGTCATTGCCCGCCGCAAAACGCTGGGTGAGGATGCCATTAGAGTGCTGTTCGAACTGACACAACAGCACTGGCATGAAGAATCCCGGCATCCGCTCTGGAACGGGCTGACGCTGAACGCCGTTGATGGCGTGGTCTGGCGAACGCCCGACACACCGGAAAATGCCGCTGCCTTCGCGAAAGCGGAAAATCAGTACGGTGAAAAAGGCTTCCCGCAGATCCGCATGGTGTGTCTGATGGAACTGAGCAGTCACCTGCTGCGCGCCAGCGTGATGGGCCGGTATGACGTTAATGAGATGCGGCTGGCGGCAGGACTGGCAAAGCAGGCACCGGATAATAGCGTGACGTTGTTCGACAGGGGCTTCTGGTCAACAGGCCTGCTGCATGACTGGCACAGGGCAGGTGAGAACCGCCACTGGTTGTTGCCGCTGAAAAAGGGCACGCAGTATGAGGTGATACGCAGACTGGGCAGGCAGGATGAACTGATAACGCTGAAGACCTCGCCACAGGCAAGAAAACAGTGGGAAGGTCTGCCGGATGAGCTCACTGTCCGGTTAATCAGCAGGAAGGTTAACGGTGTGGAACGTCAGGTTGTCACATCGATGACGGACGCGATGCGTTACCCGGCGGCAGACATAGCAGAACTCTACAAACACCGGTGGGAAATCGAACTGGGGTATCGTGAGGCGAAGCAGTTGCTGTGCGGCAACCGCTGGACGCTGAGAAGTAAATTACCGGAGATGGTGAGACAGGAGCTGTGGGGGATACTGCTGACATACAACCTGGTGCGGTATCAGATGGTGAAAATGGCGTTCAGCCTGAAAGGAGATTATCTGCCGTATCAGCTGAGCTTCAGCGGTTCGGTGGCAGAAATCATGCGGCTGTTAATCGGGCTGCCATGGTCCTCACCGGGAGCAGTGCCGGGACACCTGAAGCACTTCTACAGCAATGCCGCGATGCTGAAACTGCCGCCGAGACGGGAGCGGGAGTATGAAAGAGAAGTGAGGCAAAAAAAGCCCAAATACCCTTTTAAAAACAATGCCAGTCACCTTAAGTGACTGGCATTAGGCGAACGCCACCCGTTTCTTTTTAATCGGTCAGCATAATAACCAGTTGACCGGGTTTCACTTCAATCCCCTTGGCCAGTTTTTTCGCCAGAGCTTCTTTGCTGCTGTGCTCCGGATTTAGCACGTAGGCGGGTTTCTGATCGAAGTAGCTTTTCAACGACTGATTAAGGTAGGGTGCCAGCGTTTGCAGCACCGTTTGTAGTTTCTCCGGCTGAACGCTGTAATTCACCAGTTCCATGTCTTTCAGGTAGATGGCACCCTCGTCTTTGCTGAATATCGGCTGCGCTTTGAGCGTCAACTTCATGTCTGCCTGCTGTTTACCTAGCAGTGAGCTGATATCGACTTTGGCGTTACCACTCAGCGTCACTTTGCCGGGTTCTGCGCGACCAATCTGGCTGCTCAGTTCGGTCAGTGTAATCTGCGCATCCACCACGCCGGGAACGCCTAACTGCTTCTGGTAGTCATTATGCTGTTGCAAATACTGATTGATTTGTTGCTCACTCAGGCTGTATTGCGCCAGTTGATTGCAACCGCTCACCAGTAATGTGCCCAGTAGCGCCAGAACGGCCAGTCCCGATTTTCTCATTATTATAACCTCTTGTTTTATGTGATTACCTCGCCGGGCGAGGAATGCCGGCAGGGTGCGCTATTCCGCTGATATCGCCAATCAGAATAGACCTAAACGCCGCCGTCGGGCGGCGGCAACAAGCGGTTATTGCGCCTGTTCGATCAGCAGATCAACGTTGGCGTTCTGAGACAGGGTGTTGCAGTAGGCCGCGATAGCCGACGGGACATTGACATCAGCCACGATAGTCAGTGAGCGCAGCAGGGCGAACAGGTTAATGTCATCGAGTGACAACGCACCGTTGCACGCCTGCGGCGAGACAATCAGCGGCGCCAGCGCTTGCAAGTCACTTTCTAACTGACTTATCAACTCTGCCGTCTGGCTGAAGTGAGTGTCGAAGCTACCGATTTGCCCTTCTTTTTTGTGGATAAAGTAATTACGACCCGCTTCGGTGGCGAACTCTTTGAAGTCGGCACGAGAGAAACGGGGAATCAGCAGTCGCGGTGCATATTCATATACGCGACGAATCCAGGTCTCGATAGCTGGGTTGGTTGCGCCGGTCAGTACCGGTTTTCCGTCCAGTTCGTCAACGTATTTCACGATATCCAGACTTTCCGGCATGTAGCTGCCATCCTCTTTTTGCAGAATCGGCACCATTTTCTGACCGACCATCGAGATGGGCGTGGTTTCGTCATCGTTGGACAACACATGCAGCTCCACCGGCAACTGTTTCAGGCCGAAAATCATGCGTGCTTTTACGCAGAAAGGACAATGTTCATAGACAAACAGTTTCATACTGGAACTCCTTAGGTTGAACTGCGCCTGATCAGGCGCTGCCGTGATGATGATGTCGAGCGGGATTATCCACCGTCAGCACGGGTTCGTCCATGAACAATCTGTGCCGTAACATCTGGAAAGTGAAGGTAAAAGGGGGGACATGATGCCCCCAGACGATATGCAGGCTAATCGTATTTGATCAATGCTCGCGCAGCATGGCCGGTTCGATACGCTTCATGTGGAATTGCCAGTATAGGGCGGCCATGGTCAACATGCCGATGATACCCAGCATACACCAGGGTAAGGCGGGTTGACCGAGCGCTTTTCCGGTATCAAACAACCAGCCGCCCCCGCTGTAACCGAATGCACCGCCCAGTGCCAGCCCCATTCGGCTAAACCCCATATAGCTGCCGCGGGCGCGTGCATCCGACAGTGACGCACCTAACGTTTCCCGTGCCGGTTCGGCGATGATGGAACCGATATAAAACAAGCCGATCAAACCCAGCAACCACGGCAGGCTGGTGACCATGCCCATCGGAATCAGGCTCAGGGTCATAATGAACAGCCCGAATAAGAGCCGTTGTTCCAGACGAAAGCGTTTTTCGCTCCAGCGGGCGATAGGGTAAAGCAACGTTAACGATAGCGCTGCTTCAATGGCGTACATCCACTTGACGGCAGATGGCGTGCCCGCCAGCTCGTTAACCATGATAGGCATCATCAACAGTACCTGTACGCCCAGCATGAAATAACCGGTCAGCGTCAGTACATAGACGACAAAACGTCTGTCACGCATTACCCGCATCATGCCTTCGAGAATGGGGGTGCGAATGGTAGAAATGCGATAGGCGGGCAGCAGCAGAGCGTTCAGTACGGCGGCCAGTACGAAAACGGCCGCACCTGCCCAGCACACCACCGAAAAATTATATTGCATCAGCCAACTGCCGATCAGTGCGCCGAGCACCGCACCGGCGTTGTCCTGCATCATTAATAGTGAGAAAAAACGACTGCGCTCGTGCGGACGCGTGAGTTTGATGACCATGGCTGTGCGCGGCGGTTCGAACAGCGTACCGCCCAACGCCGACAGCACGCAGGAGAGCATCAGCATCAGTGGCGTAGTAGCCAGCGCCATAAATACGAAACCGGAGGCGCGCAGCAACATACCGGTAACGATCATCGGTTTGGCGCCAAACTGGTCGGCAATGGCGCCACCGAAAATGCCGAGTCCCTGCTGGGTGAGTTGACGCAGACCGAGCGCGAACCCGACCGTGAGCGCCGCCCAGCCCATTTGATCGATAAAACGGATAGAAATCAGCGGGAATACCACAAAGAAACCCAGGATTACCAGCATGTTATCCAGTAGCAGAAAATATTTGCCCAGGCTACGAGCCTGCGTCATTAATGACATGTTTCACCACGAGGAAAGAGGAAATTAAAGAAAGCGATATAGCTTGTCTATTCTCTCGTCGATTGGATTATTACGATAGAGGATCCTGCTAATAAATTTTTTTATCGTTCAACTGTTATCTGACGAACAATTTACGAAAAAAAGTCAGTGTAGCGTGTCGATTGTGCAATAACTCAGCGGTCATGATTTTACGCTATGGAATTTATGTGGTTATAGTAAGTGCTATTGGTTATTTACCCTGTTATGGCGCTCGCCGTGTTGGTGTTGAGCGCATTAATAAAATTTATTCATCGATAATTCGTCACCTGAGGGGGAAGGCATGTTTGGCTATCGCTCAACGACACCCAGGGTCCGTCTGACCACGGATCGACTGGTGGTCCGGCTGGCGCACGAACGCGATGCCTGGCGTCTGGCTGAGTATTACGCGGAAAACCGTGATTTTTTGAAACCCTGGGAACCGGTGCGCGATGCCAGCCACTGTTATCCTTCTGGTTGGCAGGCGCGGCTGAGCGTGATCTGCGATATGCACAAACAGGGTAGCGCCTACTATTTTTTGCTGCTGGACCCGGATGAAACCGAGGTACGCGGCGTAGCCAATTTCAGCAATGTGCTGCGCGGCTCCTTTCATGCCTGTTACCTTGGTTATTCACTGGGTGAAAAATGGCAGGGGCAAGGGATGATGTACGAGGCGTTGCAGTCGGCGCTGCGTTACATGCAACGTCAGCAGCATATGCATCGCATTATGGCTAACTATATGCCGCACAATCAGCGCAGCGGTGACCTGCTGGCCAGGCTTGGGTTCGAAAAAGAAGGTTACGCCAAAAATTACTTGCTGATTGACGGCAAATGGCAGGATCACGTGCTGACCGCCCTGACTAATAATGAATGGACGCCGATGCGTTGAGCGCGGCTGAATGAGGACGTGCCATGAAATACCAATTGACGCCACGTGAGGCGCGGATAATCGGATGCTTGCTGGAAAAGCAGGTTACCACGCCGGAGCAATACCCGATGTCGTTGAATGGGCTGACCGCGGCCTGTAATCAGAAAACCAACCGCGAGCCGGTCATGGAATTGACCGAAAGCGAGGTACAACAAACGCTGGACCTGCTGGTCAGGCGGCATTTTCTACGTACTGTTAGCGGCTTTGGCAACCGGGTGATGAAATATGAACACCGCTTCTGCAATTCCGAATTTGGCGACCTGAAGTTTTCTCCAGCTGAAGTGGCGCTGGTGACCATCTTGTTGCTGCGTGGCGCACAGACGCCGGGCGAGCTTCGCACCAGAGCAGCTCGCTTGTACGAATTTGCCGATATGGAAGAGGTTGAGAACGTGTTGCAGTGCTTGCAACAGCGTGAAGATGGGCCGTTTGTGGTGCGGTTGGCACGGGAGCCAGGCAAGCGCGAGAGCCGTTTTATGCATTTGTTTAGCGGCGAGGTGGCGGATATTGTGCCGCCGGCGCTGAGCGATGAATCGGTTGATGGTGAACTGGCCGCACGGGTTTCCGTACTGGAAAGTGACGTGGCCGAATTGCGAGCGCAACTTGCCGCATTACAGGCGCGTCTTGCTTGACGGCTGTCCGCATAGCATCGTTCAGGAGCAACAGCATGAAACTCGTGCGCATTGGTGTGGTGGGTCTGGGGGATATTGCCCGTAAGGCCTATTTGCCGATTTTATCACAGGCGGAATATTGGCAACTGGCAGGTGCCTGGTCGCCGGGGCAAGAGCGTGCCCGGCAACTGTGTCAGCAGTATCGTATGACTTGTTTTTCCTCTCTGGAGACGTTGAGCAGCCAGTGTGATGCTGTGTTTGTGCACAGCAGTACCGCCAGCCATTATGAAGTGGTCAAAACGCTGTTGTTGGCCGGTAAACACGTCTATGTGGATAAGCCGCTGGCGGAAACGTTGACGCAGGCGGAAGAACTGGTGGCGCTGGCGGCTCGTCATGATTTACTGCTGATGGTGGGCTTCAACCGTCGCTTTGCGCCGCTTTATCAGCGACTCCGGCAAGTGCAGCCCTCTGCGGATAGCCTGCGCATGGAAAAGCATCGTGTCGATAACATCGGGCCTCAGCCGCTGGCGTTTACCTTGCTGGATGACTATCTGCATGTGGTGGACACCGCGTTGTGGCTGGCGCAAACGCCGGATTTGCCAACTGCGCTATGTGGTGGACGGATACGTTGTAATCTTCAAGGGCAACTGGTTTATGCCGAACACCAGTTCCGGACTTCGCATGGGGTGATTACAACCAGTATGCATCGCCAGGCAGGTAGTCAGCGTGAAAGTGTACAACTGGTTAATGATGGCGGTTGGTATCAGGTGGACAATTTGCGGGAATGGCGTGAGGAGCGCAACGGCATGGTGCTGTTGCATCCGATGCCATCCTGGCAGAGCACGCTGGAACAGCGTGGTTTTGTGGGGGCTGTTCGGCATTTCATTGATGCGGTAGTCTCGCACTCGCCGCCGTTGACTTCCGGTGATCAGGCACTGTACGCGCAACGTCTGATTGAGATGTTATTAAGAGAATGCTGAAAAAAACAGCGACCATCAGATGCATCAGATATCCATAGTGGCTATTGGCGGTGCAATCGACTAGGCTGTGTGCCGCGATAGCCAGAATGGCGGCTGAGCCTATTTTCCCCGCCATGCCTCTCTCTATTCCATAGTCAGAATAACTGAATGAATTTACTGAAATCACTGGCTGCGGTCAGTTCCATGACCTTGCTTTCTCGTGTGCTGGGTTTTGCGCGCGATGCTATCGTCGCTCGTGTATTTGGCGCAGGCATGGCGACTGATGCGTTTTTTGTGGCGTTCAAATTACCGAATCTGTTGCGGCGTATTTTTGCCGAAGGCGCATTTTCTCAGGCGTTTGTGCCGATTCTCGCAGAGTATAAAAGTCAACAAGGCGAGGAGGCGACACGGACCTTTCTGGCGTATGTCGCCGGGATGCTGACGTTGATACTGGCGCTGGTGACGGCTGCCGGCATGGTCGCGGCTCCGTGGGTGATCATGGTGACTGCGCCAGGGTTTGCCTCGACGCCAGAGCGCTTTGAACTGACATCGGCGCTGTTGCGAGTGACCTTTCCTTATATTTTGCTGATTTCGCTGACGTCGATGGTAGGATCGGTTCTCAACACTTGGAACCGTTTTTCGGTACCCGCGTTTGCCCCTACGTTATTGAACATCAGCATGATTGGTTTTGCGTTGCTGGGTGTTCGTTGGTTTGACCCGCCGGTGATGGCGCTGGGGTGGGCTGTAGTGGCTGGCGGGATACTGCAACTGGGCTACCAACTGCCGCATCTGAAAAAAATCGGCATGTTGGTGCTGCCGCGCATCAAATTTCGTGACTCCAGTGTTAGCCGGGTGATGAAGCTGATGGCACCTGCGATTCTTGGCGTGTCGGTTAGCCAGATTTCCTTGATCATCAACACCATCTTTGCATCGTTTCTCAGCCAGGGTGCCGTGTCCTGGATGTATTATGCTGATCGGTTGATGGAGTTTCCGTCCGGCGTGTTGGGCGTGGCGTTGGGGACCATTCTGCTGCCGTCGCTGTCGAAAAGTGTTGCCAGCGGTAATCAGCAGGAGTATTCCCGGTTGCTGGACTGGGGGTTGCGACTCTGCTTTTTGCTGGCGTTGCCGGCGACAGTCGCGCTGGGGCTGCTGGCTAAGCCATTGACCGTGGTGTTGTTTCAATACGGTAAATTTAGTGCGTTTGATGCCATGATGACTCAGCGTGCGTTAGTGGCTTACTCCATCGGGCTGATGGGGCTAATCCTGGTAAAAGTGCTGGTGCCGGGGTTTTACGCACGGCAGGATATTAAAACGCCAGTAAAAATTGGTGTGGCAACCCTGGTGATGACCCAACTGATGAACCTGATATTTATCGGCCCGCTGCAACATGCCGGATTGTCGCTATCGATTGGCCTGGCATCTTGCATTAACGCTGGCCTATTGTTCTGGCAGTTGCGGTGCCAGCGCATCTTTCAACCTCAACCGGGTTGGACGGCGTTTCTGGTTAAACTGGTAATGGCGGTAGTGATCATGTCGTTGGTATTGATCGCGTTATGCATGTGGATGCCTGCCTGGGAGCAGGGCAGCATGACGCTGCGTTTGCTGCGCTTGTCGGTGGTGGTGATCGCTGGTGCCGGCAGTTATTTCGCCATGCTGGCTTTGCTGGGTTTCCGACCGAAGGATTTCTCTCGCCGTAGCATCTGATCCTTGTTGCTTACCTTTTATTTTTTCTTCCTTCTGTCCTGCAGTCGGCCTACCAGCTGTCTGCGGGGGCTGATTTTTTTTGCAGTTACTGAATTTCGTTTTTATGCTCATATTTTTTCAAAAAACGATATAATCCCTAATTGATATTAATTTGTTTAATATTTCTGATCAGTCGTACACCAGAGAGTGAGAATCAATCGCTCAATGTAGACCAAAACTCGAACCTCTTTAAATGAATAAAAAAATGTATATTACTGTATCATGGACCAATTTAATTGATGGGATATCAATTTTAAAGATACGAAGTTATCAGAAAATACGTTACGGGTTCTTTTAAAGAAAATGCAATAACCTTTTGTAAATAAAGAGAAATAAAATGACAATCCTCCAAAAGTTAACAATAGTTATAATGATTTTTGTACTGGCGCTCGTCGGAGTAGGCGGGTTTGGCATTAAAGCACTAGGAGATTCGAAAGATCGGGTTGAGTCATTTACTGGCAATACGTTACCCAGCCTCACGTTGTTGTCTAACGCAAACATTAATATACGTGAAGTAAGAGTCTCGCTTGTTACTCTGGCGGGAGTTGATGATCAGACGCAACGCGCTACGCAGTTAAAATCCATTCAGGACAGGTTGAATACTGTGGATAAGTTTATGGCTGATTATAAGCAGAAATATGTCTCTGATGATCGTGACGCGCAGATGACCAATAATATCATTCAGCTATTGGCGTCTTACCGTCAGTCCATCGATAGCATCCATAACAGTGGTGCTGCTCAGAAGAATGCGGATGCGGAAAACACGAAAAAGCAGACTGAGCAGGCATTGATTAAAGCCTTGCAGGAGCAGCGTGAATACAATCTGGTACTGGCCAGCAATCAGGAAAAAGCCAATACCGACAGCTATAACACGGCGTTGTATACGTTTATCAGTCTTATCATTGCATCCGTTGCTGTTGCCGGTACGCTGGCAATGGTGATCCTACGCTATGTCCGTCGCAGCCTGAATCACTTGCAGCATACTCTGTTGAGTATCAGTGATAATCTGGACCTGACCTTGCGTGCGGATGATAGCCGTAATGATGAAGTGGGTAAAACTGCTCAGGCACTGAATAGCCTGACTGAGCGTTTCGCCACCGTATTGGCGGATGTGCGTATGGCCAGCGAGAGTGTGTCTACCGCATCCAGTGAAATCGCTGCGGCGAATATTGATCTCTCGGCGCGTACCGAAGAGCAGGCGTCGTCTCTGGCGCAAACCGCCGCCAGTATGCATGAAATTTCCTCCACCGTAGAAAGTAACGTCGATAATGCCCGACAGGCTAATAGCCTGGGACAGCAGGCGGCAGATGCGGTAAGCCATGGGGATGAGTCCGTTGAGCGCATGATGCAGGCGATGAAGGCGATTGCCTCTGGTTCAGAAAAAGTCGCGGAGATCACCAACCTGATCGAGGGCATTGCTTTTCAGACCAATATTCTGGCGCTTAACGCCGCCGTGGAAGCGGCGCGCGCTGGCGAGCATGGTCGCGGTTTTGCCGTGGTGGCAGGCGAAGTGCGCACGCTGTCGCAGCGTTCTTCTTCCGCAGCCAGAGAAATTAAAACTCTGATAGACAATGCGATTGCCGCAGTGAGAAACGGTTCGCAACAGGCTGATGATGTGCGTGATGCTATCAGCAACGTCAAGACGTTGATAACCAATGCGTCATCGCTGGTGGGTGAAATGTCTCTGGCGTCGGAAGAGCAGAACCGCGGTATTAGCCAGATCAATATAGCGATCAACCAGATGGAGTCTGTCACTCAGCAGAACGCGGCTATGGTGGAGCAGGCCTCATCGGCTGCAGAGTCACTCAATGATCAGGCTGCAAAACTGCGTCAACTGGTAGAGATTTTCCGTCTGAAGGCGGGAGGTTACCAACATCTTGATGATGCACCGAGACATACCCTGTCTTTAGGGGTGAAGTAATAAGTAATCGCCAGCGGCTGCTACATATCAATGGGGTAGCCGCTGTCTCGCTGACCTGAGTCAGAACCAGAATTTCGCTGAGGGGGGGAGCCCTCATCGATAAGAAACCACGTAAATAAGACATCACGCGGGTAAGTAATGGTTCGGGGATGAGACTAGCAGGAAGAATAGCGGACCGACATCTGTTTTCAGATTATCGGCCCGAATGCGGTTTACATTTTTTCGACCGTTTGGATGCCCAGCGTCTCCAGGCCGGTTTTCAGCGTTCTGGCAGTCAGTAGTGCCAGTTTGAGGCGGCTTTGACGCGTGCTGTCATTATCGGCGTTGAGAATGGGGCAGTTTTCGTAAAAGCCGGAGAACAACCCAGCCAGATCGTACAGGTAAGCGCACATGACATGTGGTGTGCCGTCACGGGCGACTGTGGTAACGGTCTCTTCGAATTGCAGCAGGCGAGTAGCCAGCGCCTGTTCATGCTCGGCACTCAGGGTTATCGGTTGGATCAGGCTGCTTTCTTCCACGCCAGCACGCTTAAAAATCGACGAGACGCGAGTGTAAGCGTATTGCATGTAGGGTGCTGTGTTGCCTTCGAACGCCAGCATGTTATCCCAATCGAATATATAGTCAGTGGTACGGTTTTTCGACAGGTCGGCATATTTGACTGCACCCACTGAGACGACTTGCGCCAGTTGTTCCAACTCTGCGCGCTCCATCTCCGGATTTTTGCCTGCAATCAGCGCCAGTGCGCGTTCGTACGCTTCATCCAGCAGTTCGGATAACTTGATCGTGCCACCGGCGCGGGTTTTAAACGGTTTACCATCTTTACCCAACATCATACCGAACATGTGGTGTTCCAGACTGACGGATTCTGGAACATAACCGGCTTTACGCACGATGCTCCAGGCTTGCATCAGATGTTGATGCTGACGGGAGTCGATATAGTACAGAACTCGGTTGGCCCCCAGTTTTTCATAGCGGTATTTAGCGCAGGCGATATCGGTTGTAGTGTAAAGATAGCCGCCATCCTTTTTCTGGATGATGACGCCCATCGCTTCGCCTTCTTTGTTTTTATACTCATCCAGATAGACCACAATAGCGCCTTCGCTTTCTACCGCCAGCCCTTTGGCCTTTAGGTCTGCTACGATTTCCGGCAGCATGGCGTTGTAGAGGCTTTCACCCATTACGTCATTTGCGCTCAGCGATACATTCAGGCGGTCATAGCTGTGCTGGTTCTGCACCATGGTGATATCCACCAGCTTACGCCACATGGAGCGACAATATTCATCGCCGCTTTGTAGTTTCACTACATAACCACGGGCGCGTTCAGCGAAGACGGCATCATCGTCGTAATGCTTTTTCGCTTCGCGGTAGAAAGCTTCCAGATCGGCCAGTTCCAGATCGTGAGTATTAGCATTTTGCACATCTTCCAGATGGGCAATCAGCATACCGAATTGGGTACCCCAGTCACCGACATGGTTGGCGCGAATAACCTTATGACCGAGAAATTCCAGCGTACGTACCGCAGCATCGCCAATGATGGTCGATCGCAGGTTACCGACATGCATCTCCTTGGCGACGTTAGGGGCGGAATAATCAATAACGATAGTTTGCGGCTCAACGGGGGAAACACCCAGTTTGGGTGCAGCCAGTGCTTGTTCCAACTGGGATGACAGCCATTGGGGATCGAGGAATATATTGATGAAACCGGGGCCGGCAATTTCTGTCTTGGCTGCAATGTCATTCAATTCCAGCGTTTGTACCACTTTTTCGGCCAACTGGCGTGGCGGCACGCCCAGTTTCTTGGCAACTGCCATGATGCCATTTGCCTGATAATCACCAAATTGCGCTTTTGCTGACTGGCGAACCATTGCTTCGCTGTCAGCGGGCGCGCCCGCCGTAATCATTGCCTGATGGATTTTTTCTGAAAGAAGAGCCTGAATATTCACCGGTTTGCCCTAAATGACGAATCAAGCCTTCCTTTATACCATATTTGGGGGGCACAGTCAGCAGAACACCGTAACAAGCGCCCCATAACGGGGCGACAAGAAAAATAAAATAATGCGGCGGATAATGCGGCAAGATAGCTGCTGCGATTATCGATAATAAATACAATATTAAAGATACGGCTTAGCGATAAGCCTGAATACCAGAGGGAAAATATTAATGAAAAAAACTTAGCGTCGTCTGTTCCGGCGATCCGTACTTAAGCGTGTGCTCTGTATCGTTTTGACATGACGGAACATTGAATAGCCAGCAATAACAACAAGCATAGAGAACGTTATTAGCAACATGGTAAATGCCCTTTAGCCATTTGGTGGAGGTTGGGAAGATTTGAAGTTATCTGCTTTTGGTTTATTTCTCAATGTTACAGAGAAGATTTAAGAATACTCTCACCTGGTTTTTGAATTTATTTAAAATCAATGAATTGTAATTCTCATTATATTTTTTTCATTTTGTTAATATCGTTTATCAGTATTATTTTTTTTGGATTGAATTGGTGTGCGCCTATCATTCAGGAGTTGGCATAAAAAATAAGAGAATTTGGTCAAATCTGGCATCATATGATGATGAATATGTAAAAAAATGGAGGTTGTTTTTGTCTGTGTTAAATTAGGTCGTATAAACTATTTGTTCCGGTTAATGAGGAAATAATGACTACTCCGTTATCAGCAACGCTTCCCCCTTCGCTAATAGATGATCTTTCCCGGTTTGTAACTGAGCTTCAGCAACTCGCATTGCAGCTTGAGTTAAACCTTGCCGTTTTTGATGCAGACCATATATCCCTGCGTTGTCACCAAAACAGCACGGCGGAACAATGGCGCACAGCATTGTTGGCTTGCGGCTCGTTGTTGTCGGAAAACCTGATCAATGGCCGGATAATTTGTCTGTTTACCTTGCATCAACCGTTAACTGTCGGTCCATGGCAGATTGACTGTGTGGAGTTGCCATGGCCTGGCAACCGGCATTATCCACATGAAGGGTGGGAGCACGTGGAACTGCTGCTGCCCGGCGACCCGACGACATTGCACTCCCGCGCGTTATCCTGCTTGTCGGATACGGCTCTGACTACTCCCGGCATTAAACTGAAATTCAGCCATCCTCAGGGTGAGCATGAGCGCCTGCCCAATCCGACGCTGGCGGTAACTAATGGTCGCGTCACGCTAAAATTTCATCCCCATCGTATTCAGGACATTATTGCCAGCGAGCAATCAACCTGAACACGCATAGGGTAATGCCTCGTTATGTAAATTGTGTGACATGTCATATTCCACGTGCAAATCCTGCGGCCAGTGTGACAGGCTTCTCTTCGCTGCGGGTGGCAGGATGCCAGTATTAGGCCGTTATCACACTGTTATCCCGACATGATTGGATAATTATTGGGAAAATGGGTTGCTTTGCCGGTTTCGGTCTTTTTCGAAGGAGGGGGTATGCCGATGTTGGAAGTCTGTTGCTACAGCCTGGATTGCGCATTGACGGCACAGCAAGCGGGTGCGGATCGGATTGAGCTTTGTGCTTCGCAACGTGAAGGCGGCCTGACGCCTGGATACGGTGTATTGCGACAGGCGCGGGAAACGCTGACCATTCCGGTGCACCCGATGGTGCGACCGCGTGGAGGTGATTTTTGTTACAGCAGTCAGGAATTTATTTCGATGTTGTATGACATCGATCAGATCAAATCGATGGGGTTTCCTGGGCTGGTAGTCGGCGTTTTGAATGAGGAAGGGCATATCGACATCACGCGAATGCGGCAGATTATGGCCCGATGCGAGGGGGTAGCAGTAACGTTTCATCGTGCGTTTGATATGTGCCTGAACCCGCGTCTGGCGTTGAATCAATTGGCAGATTTGGGCGTCGCCCGTGTTCTGACTTCTGGTCAGCAGCAAAGTGCCGAAAATGGGTTAACATTGTTGCGGGAACTTAATGAAACCAGTTGTGGTCCAATTATCATGGCTGGAGCGGGTGTGCGATTGACTAATTTGCACAAGTTTCGCGCTTGTGGCATTCAGGAGTTGCATACATCGGCAGGTCAGTGGCGGCCTTCACCGATGCGTTATCGCAAATTAGGCGTGACGCTCTGTTCCGAAATTGAAATGGATGAGTTTCAGCACTACTGCGTTGATGGTGATGTCGTGGCGGCCATGAAAAGCGCCTTAAGCCCTGAGGCGGCTTCCTCTACGACTTCAGCTTTCTAGATCCTGGACCGTGCTGCCAGGCATAATCTTAGCTATCCTTCAATGCCCTTTGCCGCGCAGCATTCCCTATTATCGGTCTGCTTGCGAGTACCAGGCCCCGACGGCTTTGTCGGGGCTTTTTTTATGGAGTGGTCCTGCAATCGTCAACGTATAAGCAACAGCGCAAAAAATTGATGGATTGAACGTGATTAGCCCTGAAAAATTCACTGAACTGTTATGCGCTTATCTTTTATCGTCCTAAGCTGGTGATATGCTTCTTGTCATCCCAACCGTTAAAAAGGAATCCTCTGTTATGCGTGGAATCGTTGTGCATCATGAGCACCGCATTGGTTTCATCGTTATTCGCGATCCTGAAGAAAGGTTCATCGTTGCCAAGTTGTTGGATATTTATGAGGTGGAAAGGGGGGACGCGATAACCGGTGATTTTCATACCGTCGGCAAGACAACGCTTTTTAATGAAACCAGCAATCAGGACATTCAGGTCGAGATTCAAAGTACCGACATGACTGAAGATGCGGCCATTGAACTGATCGTCAACAATCGTCACTAAATCGCGTGTATTACGGGGCGGCGTCTGTCGGTCGAGTGTGACCAACACATAGCGCCGCCCTGATGCTGTCTGCAGGGCTTTGGGGGTTAGGGTTTTCGTGCGACCAGTACCGCCCGCAAAGGAGCTGGGTAGCCTTCAATGGTTTTGCTGCGATCATTCGGGTCAAGGAAATCCGCCAGCGAACCGGTAGTCATCCAGTCGGTACGGCGTTGCTCTTCCAGTGTCGTAGTGCATTGATCGACAATACGAATATCAACAAAACCACATTTTTCCAACCAGCGTGCCAGGGCGGCGGCTGACGGCAAGAAATAGACGTTGCGCATCTGGGCATAACGTTCGCCCGGTAACAGCACGTTGTGCTCATCACCTTCAACTACCAGCGTTTCCAGCACCAGTTCCCCGCCAGCAACCAACTGATTGCGGAGTTGCCACAGATGGTCGAGTGGAGAACGTCGGTGATACAGTACGCCCATCGAAAACACGGTATCAAATGCGGCTAGTGCCGGCAGTTGTTCAATGCCAAGCGGTAACAGGTGAGCTCGCTGGTCATCGCTCAGCAACTTGCGCACCGCCTCAAACTGGCACAGGAACAATTGCATGGGATCGATACCGACAGCCAGACGAGCACCGGCACCGATCATCCGCCACAGGTGGTAACCGCTGCCGCACCCTACATCCAGAATTAATCTGTCCTGTAGCGGGCTGATGTGCGGCAAGACCCGGTCCCATTTCCAGTCGGAACGCCATTCAGTATCAATATTGACGCCATAGAGCGAAAACGGGCCTTTACGCCAGGGCATCAGGTTGCGCAGCAGGCGTTCAATTCCTGCCTGATGTCGGGCTGACAACGGCGTATTCAGGTTGGCTGTAACGCTATGGGTGAGATCAAGTTGATCGGGTGTCAATACCGGCAAATGCGCTACGGAATTAAACCAGAGTTTGAATTCACCATGCAACGATTCCTGCTGCCATTGACTGAGCTGGGCTGGTAACGTATTGAGCCAGTGGCTAAGCGGCCCTTTAGCAATCAACTGATAGAAATTGCTGAAATCGATCATTGGTGATGCTCCGGCTTGAGAGCCAGCAGAGAACCGAAGTTAAAGCACTGGAACCACATTTCACAGTGACTAAAGCCCGCTTCGTGCAGCCGGGCTTTGTGCGTTTCGACCGAGTCTGTGAGCATAACGTTTTCCAACATGCTGCGCTTCTGGCTGATTTCCAGTTCGCTATAGCCATTGGCGCGTTTAAAGTCCAGGTGCATGTTAAACAGCAGTTCGCCTATCGAAGCATCCTCAAAGCTGAATTTTTCCGATAGCACCAGCGCGCCGCCGGGACGCAACCCTTGCCAGATTCGTTTCAGCAGCGTCAGACGATATTCTGGCGGAACAAACTGCAACGTAAAATTGAGTACCACCAACGAGGCGTTTTCAATCTCGGTGTCCATAATGTCCGCCTCACGAACCTCAACAGGCGTCTCGGCGCGAAAAGCTTCAATATGGCGGCGACAGCGGGCCACCATCGCTGACGAGTTGTCAACAGCGATGATACGACAGCCGGGTACACGGATGTTACGACGCATCGACAAGGTGGCTGCCCCCAAAGAACAGCCAAGGTCGTAGACGTGAGTGTCCGCCTGAACAAAGCGCTCCGCCAACATGCCGATCATGGAAATAATATTCGAGTAACCAGGAACGGAGCGCTGAATCATGTCCGGAAACACTTCAGCGACGCGTTCATCAAACGTCCAGTCACCCAGATTGGCGATGGGCGCGGAAAAAAGCATATCGCGGTTTGTCATAGCAGGAAAAATACATACAGGGAAGAACAGGGGCGCATTCTAACAGAAAGATGACACAAAGATGTATGAGAGAAAGGCGGTAAGGCGCAGTTATGCCTTACCGTGAGTGCCGGATGTGATTAACGCAGGGTTAATATCAATTCCCAAGGCAGGTAGTAGAGATTGAACAGGATCATCAGCAACAGTGACACATAAGTCGCTGCCATGCCGGAGCGTCGCCAGTTCAACTCGCGGTGCCGCAGGCCATAGTAATGGCACAAGCGACCGAGCAACAACATGATGCCACATAAATGTATCATCGCATTCATGGCACCATTCATCTCCATCAGCACCAGCAGCAGGCCGCCGATAGGAATGTACTCGACTGCGTTGCCATGAACGCGAATGGCGGTCTGCAACTCGTAAAAACCGCCGTCGCCATAAGCTACCTGGTACTGCATTCGCAGTTTCACCACATCAATCGACAATTTGACTAACAACAATGCGCTGAGCACTACATAAAGCGCGCTTACCATTTTTCACTCCAATTGCCTGATCCGCAGCGACAGCGACTATCATAGCTTGTCTGTCACCGGCATAACACCAAGATATTGTAGGTGAAACTGTTGGATATCCAATGCCGTTAGTAAGAAATTGTGATAATAGCGACGAGCGTTATTATGTTGTCTGATTAATCAGGAGCGGGCATTAAAACAGTGAGCTCTGCTGTGGCCAGTCGGGGCTGGGCGGCAGGTTGGAAATCACTGTGCTCAGATGCGGCCACAGCCGCTGTGCCAGTTCCGGCGCACTGGCAGTACCTGCCGTGTGAATAAATAGATAAGGCGAATGTGCTTGCCACTCTGCCAGTTTGGCGACCCAGGGCATAAACCAGCGCAGGTTATCGTCGGAATCTTCATTACCAATAAAGCGGACCAACGGTTCGCCGGCGGTACGCACGACATGCAGCGGCACTTTGGGTTTTTTCCGCTGGGCATCTCGCACCGCTTCACTGGTAGGCGCGGCGTGATGCACAGGCCGACTATCCATGATGACCCGGTTCAGTCCGCGTTGATGCAAGCCTTGGTTAAGGTGGCGCTCATCATCGCCCTTGGCGAAAAACAGTGGATGACGCACCTCTACGCCATAACAGAATCCTGTCGGCAACGTATCCAGAAATTGCCACAGAGTATCGCTCTGCTCTGGACCAAAAGCAGACGGTAACTGTAGCCACAGTTGCCCCAGGCGAGGGTGGAGCGGCTCAAGACAGCGGAAAAACTCTGCTACCTGTTGCTGGCAATGGCGTAAACCGGCCTGATGGCTGATGGCGGAAGGGAATTTGAAACAGAAACGGAAATCGTCATGCGTCATATCACGCCAGCGTAATACCGATTCTGCCGACGGAAGCGCATAAAAAGTCGTGTTTCCCTCCACACAGTTGAAGCAGCGGGCATAGTCTGCCAGATCGCGCAGGCCCAGCCGAGTCCAGCCTGGGTGCTGCCACTGCGGTAAACCAATATACATAAGCCCTTGTCCCGATAGGTTTCTCTGCGAGTAAATGTCCTGCAACAGCCGGTCTTGATAATAGCTGATGTAACAGGTTTTTAGCATAACACGCTGCAATTGTGTAACCGACAGGCAAAAGCATGGCAAAAAGCAAAAAAGAGTATGCGGGGCGGCCCGCAGACCGCTACCATCGTACTTATCGTTATGGGGAAATTCCTTTATAATGCTCCCCTTTTTTCATTGGACTGTAATCCAGAAAAACCATGCCGACCGGTTTACCGATTCTGTATCGTCGCCAACTGGCGAGCGGCACAGCGTACCGGCGGCGGTGTAAAAGGACATCGTAATGCGTACTGAATATTGCGGGCTGTTGAATTCGTCCCATGTGGGTCAGGAAGTGACGTTGTGTGGCTGGGTCAATCGCCGCCGCGATCTGGGTGGGCTGATTTTTATTGATATGCGTGACCGCGAAGGTCTGGTTCAGGTGTTCTTCGACCCGGACCGTCAGGATGCTTTCAAACTGGCTTCCGAACTGCGCAACGAATTTTGCATTCAACTGACCGGTGTGGTGCGCGCTCGCCCAGACAATCAAATCAACAAAGACATGGCGACTGGCGAAGTCGAAGTGCTGGCGACGGCGCTGACCATCATCAACCGTGCTGAACCGCTGCCGCTTGACTCTAATCAGAACAATACCGAAGAAGCGCGCCTGAAATACCGCTACCTTGACCTGCGCCGCCCTGAGATGGCTCAGCGCCTGAAAACCCGCGCCCGCATTACCAGCTTTGTACGCCGCTTTATGGACAGCCACGGGTTCCTCGATATCGAAACGCCGATGCTGACCAAAGCGACACCGGAAGGCGCTCGTGATTATCTGGTGCCGAGCCGCGTGCACAAAGGCAAATTTTACGCGTTGCCGCAGTCGCCGCAGTTGTTTAAACAGCTGCTGATGATGTCCGGGTTTGATCGCTACTATCAGATAGTCAAATGCTTCCGTGACGAAGACCTGCGTGCCGACCGTCAGCCGGAATTTACCCAGATCGATGTGGAGACATCGTTCATGACTGCGCCGCAAGTGCGTGAAGTCATGGAAAAAATGGTGCGTGAGTTGTGGCTGGAAGTAAAAGGCGTGGATCTGGGCGATTTCCCGATCATGACCTTCGCTGAAGCCATGCGGCGTTTCGGTTCCGACAAACCAGACTTGCGTAACCCGCTTGAACTGGTGGACGTAGCCGACCTGCTTAAAGATGTGGACTTCAAGGTGTTTTCCGCCCCGGCCAACGATCCGAAAGGTCGCGTTGCTGCTATTCGCGTACCGGGCGGCGCACAGCTGAGCCGTAAGCAAATAGATGAATACGCCAAATTTATTGAAATCTACGGCGCTAAAGGGTTGGCTTACATCAAAGTTAACGAGAAGGCTAAAGGACTGGACGGTATCCAGAGCCCGGTCGCCAAGTTCCTGAACGACGGTATTCTGGCCGCCTTGCTGGAGCTTACTGCTGCTGATGACGGCGATATTCTGTTCTTTGGTGCCGATAGCGCGAAAGTGGTCACTGACGCATTGGGTGCGCTGCGCCTGAAGCTGGGCCGTGATCTGAAAATCACCAATGAAAACAGCTGGCAGCCGCTGTGGGTCGTTGACTTCCCGATGTTTGAAGACGACGGCGAAGGCGGTCTGGCGGCGATGCACCATCCGTTCACTGCACCGCGCGATCTGTCTCCGACTGAGCTGGAAGCCAACCCGACAGCCGCTATCGCCAACGCTTACGACATGGTGCTGAACGGTTACGAAGTCGGCGGCGGTTCGGTGCGTATCCACAATAGTGAGATGCAGCAGACAGTGTTCCGTATTCTCGGCATTGATGAGCAGCAACAACGCGAGAAGTTCGGCTTCCTGCTGGACGCATTGAAATTTGGCACTCCGCCGCACGCCGGTCTGGCGTTTGGCCTTGATCGTCTGGTGATGTTGCTGACTGGCACCGATAATATCCGCGATGTGATTGCCTTCCCGAAAACCACCGCTGC
Organism: Dickeya sp. CFBP 2040; assembly: GCF_012273755.1. Classification (NCBI taxonomy): domain Bacteria; kingdom Pseudomonadati; phylum Pseudomonadota; class Gammaproteobacteria; order Enterobacterales; family Pectobacteriaceae; genus Dickeya; species Dickeya sp. CFBP 2040. The sequence goes on along the minus strand of NZ_JAAVXH010000043.1, from coordinate 36,471 downwards.
CGCCTGCCTGATGACCGAAGCGCCGAGCTTCGCCAACCCGGCTGCGCTGGAAGAGTTATCCATTGCGGTGGTGGGTAAGGGCAAAGCCGCGCAGGATGCAGAGAATCAGTAAGATGAACTATAAGCGACCCGTTTCGGTACTGGTGGTGATTTACGCCCGGAATACCGGACGGGTGCTGATGCTTCAGCGACGCGATGATCCGGATTTCTGGCAGTCGGTTACCGGCAGTCTGGAAGCGGATGAAAGCGCGCGATGTGCCGCACTGCGTGAAGTGAAAGAAGAAGTCAACATCGACATCGCCGCTGAGGCGTTGACGCTGGTTGACTGTCAACGCAGTGTGGAGTTTGAGCTTTTTGCTCATTTGAGACGTCGCTATGCCCCAGGCGTGACGCATAATCTGGAGCACTGGTTCTGTCTGGCGTTGCCTGATGAACGCCCGGTGGAAATCAGTGAACATCTGGCTTACCAATGGCTGGATGCGCCCGATGCGGCGCGGTTGACCAAATCCTGGAGCAACCGGCAGGCGATTGAAGAATTTGTTATTTGTCCAGCCAGGCCCTGATAGGTTTCATATTGCCGCAACGCGGCGACTCGGAATTTTAATGGGATAACAGGCTTTTTTCGGAGATTTTTATGGCAGGTCATAGTAAGTGGGCCAACACTAAGCATCGCAAAGCAGCACAGGACGCTAAACGCGGCAAGATTTTTACCAAAATCATCCGCGAACTGGTTACCGCAGCCCGTTTGGGCGGCGGCGATCCCGGCTCCAACCCCCGCCTGCGTGCTGCCATCGATAAGGCGCTGTCCAACAACATGACGCGCGATACCCTGAACCGGGCGATTGCGCGTGGTGTGGGCGGCGATGAAGACACCAACATGGAAACCATCATTTATGAAGGCTACGGCCCCGGCGGTACCGCTGTAATGGTGGAGTGTTTGAGTGACAACCGTAACCGTACTGTGTCCGAAGTCCGTCACGCTTTCACCAAATGCGGCGGTAACCTGGGAACTGACGGTTCCGTGTCCTATCTGTTCGCCAAAAAAGGTGTGATTTCTTATGCACCGGGTCTGGATGAAGATACGGTGATGGATGCAGCGCTGGAAGCTGGCGCTGATGACGTGGTGTCCTATGATGATGGTGCCATCGACGTGTTCACGCCGTGGGAAATCTTCGGTCAGGTAAAAGACGCGCTGGATGCCGCCGGTCTGGTGTCTGAGTCTGCCGAAGTGTCGATGATTCCGTCCACTAAAGCAGACATGGACGCTGAAACTGCACCGAAGCTGATGCGTTTGATCGATATGTTGGAAGACTGCGATGACGTGCAGGAGGTTTATCACAATGGTGAGATCTCCGACGAGGTAGCGGCACTGCTGTAATGGCAGACCTTCCTTTTCAACTGGTAACCGGGGGGCATCGGTGAGCATTATTCTTGGCATCGACCCCGGTTCCCGCGTTACCGGCTACGGTATTGTCCGTCAGCAGGGGCGGCAGATCAGCTATCTGGGCAGTGGATGCATTCGCACTACGGTGGACGATCTGCCAACGCGTCTTAAGCTGATTTATGCTGGCGTCAGTGAAATCATCACCCAATTCCAGCCCGATTATTTCGCTATCGAGCAGGTGTTTATGGCTCGCAATGCTGACTCTGCACTGAAGCTGGGGCAGGCCCGCGGCGCGGCGATTGTTGCAGCGGTAAACCAGTCACTGCCGGTGTTTGAATATGCGGCGCGTCAGGTAAAACAAACGGTGGTGGGTACCGGTGCGGCAGAAAAAAGCCAGGTGCAACACATGGTGAAAACACTGCTCAAACTGCCTGCCAGCCCACAGGCTGATGCTGCCGACGCACTGGCGATTGCGATTACACATTGTCATTTCAGTCAGAATCTCTCACGCATTAGTCATGACAAACTGACGCTGGCGCGTGGGCGCATTCGCTGACGAGCATCGTGTTTTAGATCTCGTGGTGCTGTGATAAGCGTCGTATTTTAATCCTGGCTGCGGTCTGACCGAATCACGATGTTCGCCAGATAGCAGCCTGATTTATCTTCTCTTTCTTCCTGTCCCCGATGTATTGCGTTTGCCGTTATGCCTCTGAGCGTAAATTTTTTCTGTTGCCATAAACACTCCCTGTTTTGATCTGTGATAACACGATGGCGTATGAACAATTTATAAAATCTCATACCCACAATTTTCCCGACGGTGATGACCCGCCGGATTGATACAGAGATATTTGTATGCTGTCTTCGATTCTCAAGAATAATCCGCGTGCAGTGGCAATACTGAGTTGTTTGGTGGTGGTTAATATGCTGGTGTGGCTGTTGGCGTGGAGCATGTTTCACAATAATACGGCCCTGATGGCCACCAGCCTGTTGGCGTGGTGTTACGGCTTGCGTCATGCAGTGGATGCAGACCATATCGCCGCTATCGATAACGTCACCCGAAAAATGATGCAGGAAGGAAAGATGCCGTTAGGCGTTGGCGCCTGGTTTTCGTTGGGTCATTCTTCTATTGTGATTCTGGCATCGCTGGGGTTGGCGGCGACAGCCGCCGCGTTACAGGAAGACATGGTCTGGTTTCATGAGGTTGGCGGTGTTATCGGTACATCCGTTTCTGCGGGATTTTTACTGTTGATGGCTCTGGTGAATCTGGTGATTTTGCGCGGTGTCTGGAAACGTTTTCAGCAGTTTAAGCAGGGTGGCTGGAGTGCGGCTAGTCAGGTTGACAGTGTGCCGACGACCGGTGTAATGGGGTGGTTATTTCGCTCTACATTTCGGCTGGTGAACAAAAGCTGGCATATGTATCTGGTCGGCCTGCTGTTTGGGCTGGGGTTTGATACTGCCACTGAGATCGGCGTATTAGGTATTTCGGCTGCGGGTGCTTCACAGGGGATGTCTATCTGGTCGATCATGATTTTCCCGGCGTTGTTTACCTGTGGCATGGCGTTGGTGGACACACTGGATAATGTGCTGATGGTGGGCGCATACGGTTGGGCATTCAGCAAACCGCAGCGCAAGCTCTACTATAACCTGACGATTACGGCGACATCGGTAGTGGTGGCAATGTTTATCGGTGGGATGGAAGCGCTCGGATTACTGGCCGATAAACTGGATCTGCATACCGGATTATGGCGCGTCGTTGATGCATTCAATGAGCAACTTGGCGATGCGGGGTTCTATGTTGTGGCACTGTTTATCACCTGTTGGGTGGTCTCGTTATGTAATTATCGCTGGCGAAATTACGATGCGATGAATAGCCCGGTCGCGTAATCGCGTCACTCCACAAGATTCTCCGGCATTTTATGGTGTTCATACCGCTGCCGGAGATCATCCTCCGTTCTGCTCTATATCTGGATATGCATCCAGCTTTTCTGTATCCGCCTCTTTTTTTGTGTTATAAGCTATACGCCACGTTTACGTCAGCCAGATTAAGGAAAACACCACGTGATAGGTCGTCTCAGAGGCATCGTATTGGAAAAACAACCGCCACTGGTACTGATTGAAGCCAGCGGCGTCGGATATGAAGTGCATATGCCGATGACCTGCTTTTACGAGTTGCCGGACCTTGGCCAGGAAGCGGTGATTTTTACTCATTTTGTGGTGCGTGAAGACGCACAGCTACTGTTTGGCTTTAATAATAAACAAGAGCGTTCTCTGTTTCGTGAACTGATCAAAGTGAATGGCGTGGGGCCGAAACTGGCACTGGCGATTTTGTCCGGCATGTCGGCCCAGCAGTTCGTCAGCGCGGTGGAGCGTCAGGAAATTAACGCGCTGGTAAAATTGCCGGGGGTGGGCAAGAAAACCGCAGAACGGCTGGTCGTTGAAATGAAAGACCGCTTTAAAGGCCTGAATGGCGATTTGTTCAACGCTGCCAGTGATATTACCTTACCCGCCACGGCTGGCAATGTGGAGCCGGAAGCGGAACCACAGGCTGAGGCTGAAGCGGCGCTGGTTGCTCTTGGCTATAAACCGCAGGAGGCCAGCCGGATGGTGAATAAAGTGTCTCGACCGGGCGCTGACTGCGAAACCCTGATCAGGGATGCGCTGCGCGCTGCGCTGTGAGGTATGTATGATTGAAGCTGATCGTCTGATTTCTCCCGGCGCAGTGTCCGATGAAGAAATACTGGATCGTGCCATTCGGCCTAAGCTGTTGTCGGAGTATGTTGGGCAGCCGGTGGTACGCGAACAGATGGAGATTTTTATCGAGGCGGCCCGCAAGCGTGGCGATGCGCTTGATCATCTATTGATTTTCGGCCCTCCGGGGTTGGGTAAGACTACGCTGGCCAATATCGTCGCTAACGAAATGGGGGTGAATCTGCGTACAACCTCCGGGCCGGTGCTGGAAAAAGCAGGAGATTTGGCGGCGCTGCTTACCAACCTTGAACCGCACGATGTGCTGTTCATCGACGAAATTCATCGATTGTCGCCAGTAGTGGAGGAAGTGCTCTATCCGGCGATGGAAGATTATCAGTTGGATATCATGATCGGCGAAGGGCCGGCAGCGCGCTCCATCAAGCTGGATTTGCCGCCTTTCACGCTGGTTGGTGCCACAACCCGCGCCGGTTCGTTGACTTCACCGCTACGTGACCGTTTTGGCATCGTGCAGCGGCTCGAATTCTATCAGGTTGCTGATCTGCAATATATCGTGCAACGCAGTGCCCAATGCCTGGGACTGGATATGACGGCTGACGGTGCACTGGAAGTAGCACGTCGGTCGCGCGGTACGCCGCGTATCGCCAACCGGTTGTTGCGCCGGGTGCGGGATTTCTCTGAAGTGAAATCAGATGGTGCGATCTCTGCAGACGTGGCTGTTCAGGCGTTGGATATGCTGGCGGTTGATTCCGAAGGGTTCGATTATATGGACCGCAAGCTGCTGCTGGCGGTTATCGATAAATTTATGGGTGGCCCGGTTGGGTTGGATAATCTGGCGGCGGCGATTGGTGAAGAACGTGAAACCATTGAAGATGTGCTGGAACCCTATCTGATTCAGCAGGGTTTCCTGCAACGCACACCACGTGGTCGCATTGCGACGCAGCACGCCTATCGCCATTTCGGCCTGACCCGCGAACGCGAAGAGTAGGAAAACAGAGAATAGCGGTAGACTGCCTGGCTTTTCTCTGTTGCCAACCTATCGTGGTATCAGGCAGTTTGCCTTTTCAGCAGACTGAGCATGAACAATAGCGACGCGGACAGTACAACCGAAGGACCGGCAGGTGTGTTGGCTTGTGCTGAAAATGCCAGACCGCCAGTGACGGCCAGAATACCAACTCCTATCGCACAGACGGCCATCTGTTCTGGTGTGCGGGCAAATCGGCGTGCGGTGGCGGCAGGAATAATCAGTAATGAAGTGATGATCAGTGCACCGACAAATTTCATTGCCAGGCCGATAGTCAAGGCGGTGATCAGCATCAATACCAGTTTGGTGCGGGCAATCGGAACACCGTCGACTGCGGCCAGTTCCGGGCTAACGGTCATGGAAAGCAGGGCGCGCCATTGCCACCACAGTACCCCAAGTACCACTAGTGCGCCGGGGCCGATCAGCCACAAATCTTCACTGGTGACGGCGAGCAGGTCGCCAAACAGGTAAGCCATCAAATCGACGCGGACATTGTTCATCAGGCTAACTACCACCAGGCCCAGCGACAGCGAGCTGTGCGCCATGATGCCTAGTAACGTATCGATAGCCAGCCCAGGACGACGCTCCAGCCAAACCAATCCTACGGCCAGCAGCAGGGTAATGGTGATCACCGCATAAAACAGGTTGATGTCCAACAGCAAACCCAGTGCTACACCCAGTAATGAAGCGTGGGCAAGGGTATCGCCAAAATAAGACATACGGCGCCAAACCACGAAGGAACCGAGCGGCCCTGCCGCTACTGCCAGACACACCCCTGCCAGCCAGCCGGGCAACAACAACTCAATCATGCGTGATTACCATCCTGTCGTTTTAAAATGATTTTTCCGTTCAGATCGTGACGGTGATTGTGATGGTGGCGGTAAATTGCCAACTGCCCGGCACCGCGATGGCCGAACATGGCTAAAAATTCCGGGTGTAGCGACACCACTTCTGGCGTACCAGAGCAACAGATATGTTGATTGAGGCACAATACCTCATCGGTTTTCGCCATCACCAGATGGAGATCGTGGGATACCATCAGCACGCCGCATTGATATTCCTGTCGCAACTGATTAATCAATTCATACAGCGCCAGTTGACCGTTGACGTCTACCCCCTGAGTCGGCTCGTCCAGTACCAGCAATTGTGGGCGGGCAAGAATAGCGCGTGCCAGCAGAACACGCTGGGTTTCACCACCGGAGAGTTTTTGCATCGGTTGCTCAAGCAAATGGCCTGCCTGCACACGCTTTAACGCTGGCATGATGTCCTGCTTATTCACCCCAGGGCGCAACTGCATAAAGCGTTTGACGGTCAATGGCAGGGTTGGGTCCAGATGCAGTTTCTGCGGTACGTAGCCGATGCGGAGATCCGTTGATCGCGTCAGCGTACCGCAGGTAGGGGGCTGTAACCCTAACACAACCCGGACCAGCGTGGATTTCCCAGCGCCATTTGGCCCAAGCAGCGTCAGAATGCGTCCAGTCCGTAATGTAAGCGAAATATCACTGAGTACAGCTTTGTTGCCAAACTGCACGCCAATATTTTCCAGTGAAACCAGCGTTGACATAGAATTCTGTTTGCAGAGGGTGTGTGACGTTATAATATAACGCGTTTTTATTGATAAATCGACGGATGATTGGGGATGTTGCGAGTGACTCATTATAAATGGCTAAATACTGTACTTGCTGGCGGTACATTGCTGGCCACATTGTTTGCCACGCCGGTTGCCTTTGCCGCGGTAGTCACATCCATTCGCCCGTTGGCATTTATCGCTGCGGCGATCACGGATGGCGTGACGCCCACCGAGGTGTTGCTGCCGGACGGTGCGTCGCCACATGATTATGCCCTGCGTCCGTCTGATGTACAGCGGCTTAACTCAGCGGAACTGGTTATTTGGGTCGGGCCGGAAATGGAAGCGTTTCTGCCCAAGGCCCTGCAGCCGCTGTCAGCGGCGCGGCAAATTGCATTAAGCCAGCAACCAGCCGTCAAAACGCTATTGTTACGGGAATCACATCCTACACAGGCAGTGGCAGAAAATGGTGCGTATCATGACGCTGATCATGATAGCCAGACCGATAGCGAGCATGATCACCGCAATGAGCCTGAAAATCATCAGGATAACGATGATGACGGGCATCATCATGGTGAGTTCAATATGCATATCTGGCTGTCGCCGGAAATGGCGCAGGTGTCTGCCGTTGCGATTCATGCAAGTTTAGTGGAACTTATGCCGCAGAATAAAGACAAACTGGATGCAAACCTGCGTAAATTCACTGAGAAACTTGCGCAGACAGATAAAAATGTTGTTAATATGCTGACGCCTGTGCGAGGCAAAGGGTATTTCGTGTTCCACGATGCCTATGGCTACTTCGAACAGCACTACGGGTTGACCCCGCTGGGGCACTTTACCATCAACCCCGCTATCGCGCCCGGCGCACAGCGTTTAAATCAAATACGAACACAGTTGGTTGAGCATAAAGCGGTTTGCGTTTTTGCTGAACCACAATTCAGGCCAGCGGTCATTCATGCTGTCGCCAAGGGAACTGACGTGCGCATTGGCGTGCTGGACCCGTTGGGGAGTGACATCGCATTGGATCAAGACAGTTATGCGCGTTTCCTGATGCAACTGTCGGAACAGTATTTACGCTGCCTGAAGGAAAAATCATGAGGATAGGAACACGTGCAGCAGATAGCCCGAACTATCGCTCTGGCGTATAACAGCCTGCCCCGGCCTCACCGTGTGATGCTGGGGTCACTGACTGTCGTTACTCTAGCCGCCGCCGTCTGGCGGCCAATGACATATCCACCAGTCAATGATGCACCTGTTATCGTAAAAGATGCGGAAAGCGAAAGATCTCAACCTCAGGTTCAGAGCCAGGCTCTGAATCCTCCAGCCAGCGAACCTCTGGACAGTAATCTATTGCCGCCTTTAGCCGCTACGCAAGCGGCTGGTTCGACGCCGTCGGCAGATATTAGCGAAGCGAACAGCGAGCCTTTGGATCAACCGTCAACCACGAGTGGTATTGCCAAAGATGAACTGGACGATAAAGAGTCTGACGATACGCATGAATATGTCGTCTCTACTGGCGATACGCTGAGTAGTATTCTGACTCAATACGGTATTGATATGTCGGATATTGCGGCTCTGGCGGATCGCAATGCGGCATTGCGGAATCTGAAGATCGGTCAGCAACTGACCTGGACGCTGGATAGCGATGGCACACTGCAAACCCTGACCTGGCAAGTCTCCCGGCGCGAGACTCGTACCTACACCCGTAGCGGTGATACGTTTCGTGAAGAAATTGAAAACGTAGAAGGGGACTGGCAGAACAAAGTGTTGGTCGGCCATTTGAATGGCAGTTTCGCCAGCAGCGCGCAGGCTGCTGGGTTAACCAGCAGCGAAGTGCGGGAAGTGATCCGTGCGCTTCAATGGCAATTGGATTTCCATAAGCTGCGTAAAGACGACAGTTTTGTGGTGCTGATTTCCCGCGAAATGCTGGATGGACGTAGCGAGCAAAGTGAACTTCAGGGTGTCAGGTTGCGTACTGGTGGCAAGAATTACTATGCGTTCCGCGCTGAAGACGGCAAATTCTATGATCGTGAAGGCTCTGGCCTGATGCGAGGCTTTCTGCGCTTTCCGACCATGAAGCAGTTCAAGGTATCTTCCAACTTCAATCCGCGTCGTCTGAATCCGGTCACTGGGCGTATCGCACCGCACCGAGGCGTTGATTTTTCAATGCCGGTAGGAACGCCGGTTCTGGCTGTTGGCGATGGTGAAGTAGTGGTTGCGGAACGAGATAGTGAAGCTGGCAATTTTGTGGCGGTGCGACATGGGCGTCAGTACACCACCCGCTATATGCATATGACTCGGTTACTGGTTAAACCTGGTCAGAAGGTTAAGCGCGGCGATCGTATCGGCTTGTCTGGTAATACCGGGCGTTCGACCGGACCACATTTACATTATGAACTGTGGGTCAATCAGCAGGCAGTCAACCCACTAACCGCGAAGCTACCGCGTTCTGAAGGTCTAATGGGCAAAGAGCGCCGCGATTATCTGGCGCATGTGCGTGAAGTGCTGCCTCAGTTGCAGCTGGACTAATTTGTAGGACACAGATAAGCGACAGCCGGTAGCAACGCTACCGGCTGTTTTTTTATCGCACGGGCTCATGTCGGGCCAGTGTGTGTTCAATTGCAAAACGTCGGGTAGCTATTATCATTAAATCCGATTTTGTAATGAAGAGTGCTTGCATGGAACAAGAGAAAAAAGAGAAGAGAACCAACGCAGAATTCATCCCTCAGTTTACGCTGGCTTTCTTACACCCACGTTATTGGGGGATCTGGCTCATTGTGGGAGTAACGGCGTTGCTGGCCTGTATTCCAGCCAGGCTACGTGATCCGGTGTTAGGAGTATTAGGCCGGTTGGTGGGCCGATTTTCCACAGGCGCAAGGCGGCGCGCCCGCATTAATTTGCTGCTATGTATGCCGCAACTGTCGGAAGCTGAACGCGAGCACATTATCGATCAGATGTTTGCGACAGCACCGCAAGCGATGCTGATGATGGTGGAATTGGCGATTTTGCCTGCCAGCCGGTCTGATCGCCGTGTTCGCTGGCATGGCATGGAAATTGTCGAGGCGTTGCAGGAACAGCAGCGTAATATTATTTTCATGGTACCGCATGGCTGGGGAGTTGATATTCCCGCTATGCTGATGAGCTGGAAAGGTCAGAAAATGGCTGCCATGATGCATAATCAGAAAAATCCATTGCAGGATTATTTGTGGAACACGCTGCGGCGTCATTTTGGTGGCCGCCTTCATACTCGCAACGACGGCATTAAACCGTTTATTAGCTCTGTGCGTGAAGGATATTGGGGCTATTATCTGCCGGATCAGGATCATGGCGCTGAACACAGCGAATTTGTCGATTTTTTTGCGACTTATAAAGCGACATTGCCAGCTATTGGCCGGTTGATGAAAGTCTGCCGTGCCGAAATCGTACCTTTATTTCCCGTGTATGACGGTAAAACCTCACAGCTGGATATCTATATTCGCCCGCCGATGAGCGATATTAATGGCGCTGATGATCATACGATTGCCCGTCGTATGAATGAAGAGGTTGAGCATTTAGTGGCACCGAATCCGGAGCAGTACACCTGGATTTTGAAGTTGCTGAAAACCCGTAAACCAGGAGAAACGGAACCTTATCTGCGTCATGATCTGTATCCACGCAAAAAATAAAGAACATACGAGCAGGTATGCTATGCAACAAGGGAGAGACCAGCGGTTTCTCCCTTGTTGCATATGTTCCTGATTCTCTGATTCTGGTCGTCAGGGCTTGTTTAAACCACAGTAATGGGTTTAGGAAAAAGTAACATGTCGATAGCACCAATGTCATAAAGAAAACTAAAACCAGCAGTGCAGAGAAAATGGATGAGATGAAAAGCAATAATAATGACGCCAGGTAAAATTGTCCGTTAGTTAACGGACGGCACGGTAAATATCGCGCGACAATAAAAGAAACCGTAATGTTCCTATGAATGGCAATAAATTCCCCGGTCAGGAGATAATCATATTCGGTGTTATTGAGAAATAGCCAATGCGTTATTCCTGAGTGGGGAGATATGACGTATTTCTTTGGAGAAAGATTGGGTTATTTTATTATGAATAAACCGCTTTTATGTCTCGCTTTACTCACCGCACAGACTCCTGTTTCTTCGGCTGAGAGCTGCCGTGTCAATCTCTCCGGCGGTCAGGACTGCCGTTATACTGACGGTTCGACATCTACCAGCCGAGCCAATCAGTCTGGCGGGTTTGATACCTGCTACAGTGATGGGCGAACCAGTATCAGCCTGGTTAACCTGTCTGGTGGATATGATACTTATTTTAGTGACGGCACCAGTAGCATCAGCCGTATGAATCGCTCAGGCGGGTTGGATACCCACTACAGTGATGGTTCAGATAGTACCAGCTGTGCCAATCTATTCGGCGGCTATGACGTTTACTACAGTGACGGGCGCTTTAGTATCAGCCGTGCCAATCTCTTTGGTGGGCTGGAGCAACATACTGAACACCAGCACGTTTCAACAACATAGTCATGCTGCCACCTCATGCGTCAGTTCGTTATGCTGTAAGGTAAACCAGCAGGTAACATCCCGAAGACAGACGATATTAAAAAATAAAGCGGGGCGATAACAGCGCCCCGCTTTTGTCATAAATAAAAGGCTTCAGTTTTGCTAAGCGGTTATTCCACCCGTAGTACTCGCACCGTATTGGTGGTGCCGACCGTACCCATCACATCACCCTGGGTGACGATAACCAGATCACCCGACATCAGGAAGCCTTTGTCGCGCAGCAGCAGTACGGCGTCGTTAGCCGCCGCCACACCATCGGTATAGCTGGTGAACTTTACCGGGGTGACGCCACGATAAAGGGCGGTTAAATTCAGTGTGTGCTCGTGACAAGACATAGCGAAAATCGGCAGACCCGAACTGATGCGGGACATCATCAGCGCGGTACGACCAGATTCGGTCATGGCGATAATCGCAGTGACGCCGTTAAGGTGGTTGGCCGCGTACATCGCGGACATGGCGATAGACTCTTCCACATTGTCGAACTGCACATCAAGGCGGTGTTTGGATACGTTGATGCTGGGGATTTTTTCTGCACCCAGACAGACCTTAGCCATGGCGGCGACCGTTTCCGCCGGGTATTGGCCGGCAGCCGTTTCTGCAGAGAGCATCACCGCGTCGGTCCCGTCCAGTACAGCGTTGGCAACGTCCATCACTTCAGCGCGGGTCGGCATTGGATTGGTGATCATCGACTCCATCATTTGGGTCGCCGTAATGACGGCACGGTTCAGCTGACGAGCGCGTCGAATCAGTTTTTTCTGGATGCCAACCAGTTCCGGGTCACCAATTTCTACGCCCAGATCGCCACGAGCAACCATTACTACGTCAGAGGCAAGAATAATGTCGTCCATGGCCTCATCGGTTGATACGGCTTCTGCGCGTTCTACCTTGGAGACGATTTTGGCGTTACTGCCGGCCTCGCGTGCCAGACGGCGAGCATAATGCAGATCTTCACCAGTACGTGGGAATGATACCGCCAGGAAGTCTACGTCGATTTTGGCGGCGGTGATGATATCGGCTTTGTCTTTTTCAGTTAATGCTTCTGCGGACAAGCCTCCACCCAGTTTGTTGATGCCCTTATTGTTAGACAGCGGACCGCCAACGGTGACTTCGGTGTACACTTTCATGTCATCTACCGTCAGAACTTTTAACTGCACACGCCCATCGTCCAGCAGCAGAATATCGCCGGGAACTACGTCACCGGGTAATCCTTTGTAGTCGATACCCACTTTTTCTTTATCGCCTTCGCCTTTGCCAAGGTTGGCATCCAGCAGGAATTTATCGCCCACGTTGAGGAAGATTTTTCCTTCTTTAAAGGTCGATACACGAATTTTAGGTCCCTGAAGGTCGCCCAGAATCGCAACATGGCGGCCAAGTTTAGCCGCAATTTCGCGAACTTTGTTGGCGCGCAGAAGATGGTCTTCCAGCGTACCGTGAGAAAAGTTCAGGCGAACTACGTTTGCGCCGGCAGCAATGATCTTTTCCAGATTATTGTCGCGGTCTGTAGCCGGTCCTAACGTGGTAACGATTTTGGTTCTTCTGAGCCGTCTGGACATGTATAACTCCGTTGACTGGTGAAGCTGCTGTAATGTGGTAATGCCGTCAGGAGAGGGGACACTGCCGCCGCTCTGCGCTGTCCGGATGCCGCGCCTATAATTATGATTCGGTGGCAGGATGTCTTCCTGAGAGGCTTCCCCGCCTTGCCACCCGATGTTATAGCATACTAATTAAACGGATTGCTGAATCGTTCTTCCTTATCAAATCGTGATTCTCGTAATGCTTCCTTGACACGCTTCAAGTTATCGCGGAATTTTGCGCCGCGTCGCAGAGTAAAACCCGTAGCCAATACATCTATCAGCGTCAACTGGGCGATGCGTGACACCATCGGCATATAAACATCAGTATCTTCCGGCACCTCAACCTGCAACGTGAGTGAAGCTTCCCGCGAAAGAGGGGAACTGTCCGACGTGATGGCGATGACGGTAGCGTCGTTTTCCCGTGCCAGCCGCGCCATATCTACCAGACTTTTAGTGCGTCCAGTATGTGAAATCAGCACTACCACGTCGCCCTCGCTGGAGTTCATACAACTCATGCGCTGCATGACCAGGTCGTCAAAGTAAACCACTGGAATATTGAAACGAAAAAACTTATTCATCGCATCGTGGGCGACCGCTGCCGAGGCGCCAAACCCGAAGAAAGAAATCTTGCGCGCCTGAGTGAGCAAATCCACCGCGCGGTTGATGGCCTGTATATCCAGACAGGACTTCACATGTTCCAGCCCAGCCATGGTTGATTCAAAAATCTTGCTGGTGTAAGACTCAACCGAGTCGTCTTCCTCCACATTGCGGTTCACGTAAGGTGTTCCGTTGGCCAGGCTCTGCGCCAGATGCAGTTTAAAATCGGGAAAGCCTTTGGTATCCAGACGGCGACAGAAGCGATTGACTGTGGGTTCACTGACCTCGGCCATGCCGGCGAGAGTGGCGATACTGGAGTGGATGGCTGTCTGAGGCGAGGCGAGAATAACTTCCGCCACCTTTCGTTCCGATTTGCTTAACAACTCCAGATGACCCTGGATTTTTTCCAGCATATTCATATGACAACGACCATCTATGGTATTTTGGATTTCACCCAAAGGTGAAACCGATGCGGATTTTATGAAATATACTACGAGCCAGTAACGGTTGGCAGAGGGCGACACAGCAAGGCATCAGCTTTTTTTGTCAGAATATGATGTGTGTCTAACTTTCAGAATGGTAATTGGTTGTCAAAAATGATGGAAAGTTTCTCTTTTAAGTAGATGCCAGACTCATTTTTTTCACCAGCACAATAGGTTCTGAGGTCTTGTGATACAGTAATCAGTTGATAATGTGGTTTTCTCACGGGTTTACTGGTTTGTGTCAAAAATAGTACATTATTAATGTAATAAAATTACAGCGTCCTGCAATGAGGAGATTGAAAATGGCGGTAACGTCAACAGCCCAGGCGTGTGACCTGGTTATTTTCGGTGCGAAGGGCGACCTTGCGCGCCGTAAATTGCTGCCTTCACTGTATCAACTGGAAAAAGCAGGCCATATTCATCCAGAAACCCGCATTATCGGTGTAGGAAGGGCGGCATGGGACCGCGACGCCTATACCAACGTGGTGCATGAAGCGCTGGAAACCTTTCTCAAGGAGCCGCTTGACCCGGCATTATGGACAACACTGAGCAATCGGCTTGACTTCTGTAATCTGGATGTGGAAGACACTGAAGGTTTTAAGCGCTTAGGATTGATGCTCGATCAGCCTAATCGCACTACTATCAATTATTTCGCCATGCCGCCGAGCACTTTCGGTGCGATCTGCCGCGGCCTGGGGCAGGCTGGTCTGAATAAAGAACCGGCGCGCGTGGTGATGGAAAAACCGCTGGGCACGGATCTGGCGTCGTCACGGGTGATCAATAATCAGGTGGCGGAGTTTTTCAACGAAAGCCAGGTCTACCGTATCGACCACTATCTCGGCAAAGAAACCGTGCTGAATTTGCTGGCGCTACGTTTCGCCAATTCCTTGTTTGCCAACAATTGGGATAACCGCACTATCGACCACGTGCAGATTACCGTGGCGGAAGAGGTCGGCATTGAAGGACGTTGGGGGTATTTCGATAAAGCTGGCCAGATGCGCGACATGATTCAGAACCATCTGTTGCAAATTTTGACCATGATTGCCATGTCGCCGCCGGCGGATCTAAGCACTGATCGCATTCGTGATGAGAAGGTGAAAGTCCTGCGGTCACTGCGCCGTATTGATCGATCCAACGTGCATGACGTAACGGTGCGCGGTCAGTACACCAGCGGGTTTGTCCAGGGCAAGAAAGTGCCGGGTTATCTGGAAGAAGAAGGGGCCAACAAAACCAGTAATACCGAAACCTTCGTGGCGATTCGCGTCGATATCGATGACTGGCGTTGGTCCGGTGTACCGTTTTATCTGCGCACCGGCAAGCGCTTGCCGTCAAAATGCTCGGAAGTGGTGGTCTACTTTAAAAACCCGGCGCTCAATTTATTCCACGATTCCTATCAGCAGTTGCCGCAAAACAAGCTGATCATCCGTCTGCAACCAGACGAAGGGGTGGAAATCCAGATTCTCAACAAGATCCCTGGGCTTGACCATAAACATCGCTTGCAGACGACCAAGCTTGACCTGAGCTTCTCGGAAACCTTTAACCAGCAACATCTGGCTGACGCCTATGAACGGTTGTTGCTGGAAAGTATGCGCGGTATTCAGGCGCTGTTTGTGCGTCGTGACGAGGTGGAAGAAGCCTGGAAATGGGTGGATTCGATTATGGATGCCTGGGCAATGGACAATGATTCTCCCAAGCCTTATCAGGCTGGGACCTGGGGACCGGTAGCCTCTGTCGCCATGATTACCCGCGATGGGCGTTCCTGGAACGAGGTGGAATAAGCGGTTTTGCCCTGTCTGTAGCAGGGCGAAGCCGTTAGCGTTTTTTGGCTGACGGTGCGGTCGGACATCTGTGGGTCACTGCAGATCCCTGTGGCAGGGGCGCGCCAGATAATTAATCGATGCCCGTTGGGCATGACTGGAGATTACCCTCGATGAAAAACTGGAAAACCAGTGCGGAACACATTCTGACAGCCGGTCCGGTTGTTCCTGTAATTGTGATTAATAAACTGGAACACGCGGTGCCGATGGCGAAAGCACTGGTGGCGGGTGGCGTACGTGTGCTGGAACTGACGCTGCGTACCGATTGTGCGGTAGAGGCAATTCGCCTCATCGCTCAGGAAGTACCGGACGCCATCGTCGGTGCGGGCACGGTTATCAACCCGCAGCAATTGGCGGAAGTGACCGCAGCAGGGGCGCAGTTTGCCATCAGCCCCGGTCTGACTGAGCCGTTGTTGAAAGCCGCAACAGAAGGCACTATTCCGCTGATCCCTGGAATTAGTACGGTATCCGAACTGATGCTGGGGATGGATTACGGTTTGCGTGAGTTTAAATTCTTCCCGGCAGAGGCTAACGGTGGGGTAAAGGCACTTCAGGCGATAGCCGGTCCGTTCGGCAAGATCCGTTTTTGCCCGACTGGCGGCATTTCGCTGAAGAATTACTGCGACTATCTGGCGCTGAAAAGCGTGCTGTGCGTCGGTGGTTCCTGGCTGGTGCCTGCTGATGCATTGGAAAGCGGCGATTATGATCGCATCACCATGCTGGCGCGTGAAGCAGTCGCAGGTGCGACAGCCTAATCGTTTTTTCCCTTTTTTCATTCAAAAAGCCCGCAATTGCGGGCTTTTTTGTGTTTAATCGCGTTTTGTGCCTGACGTTAGCCGATGACATTAACGGCAGATGCACTTGCTTTCGCCAGTTGTACTGCCGCATCAGTGCTGTCGGCGGTCGCCAGTGCGACACCCATCCGACGGCGTCCGCTGATGTCCGGTTTGCCGAACAGACGAATCTGTGTATGGGGTTGCAGCGCGTGTTCCAGCCCTTGATAACGTGCATTATTGCTGGTTAGCTCCGGTAGAATAACCGCAGAAGCGGATGGACCGTACTGGCGGATTGCACCGATCGGCAAACCGAGAAACGCGCGAACATGTAAGGCAAACTCGGACAGATCCTGCGAAATGAGCGTCACCATGCCGGTATCGTGTGGGCGCGGCGAAACCTCACTGAAAATGACATCGTCACCGTAGATAAACAGCTCCACGCCAAACAGGCCGAACCCTCCCAGCGCTTTTACCACGTTACCAGCGATCTCTTTAGCCCGCGTTAACGCCAGGTCGCTCATCTGTTGCGGTTGCCAGGATTCGCGGTAATCGCCGTCTTCCTGACGGTGACCAATCGGTTCGCAGAAGTGCAGGCCGTCAACGGCATGGATGGTTAACAGTGTGATTTCGAAATCGAATTTTACCAGCCCTTCTACAATCACTTTTCCGCCGCCAGCCCGGCCCCCTTCCTGGGCATAGCGCCAGGCGTGATCCAACTGTTCGGGAGAACGGATCAGGCTCTGACCTTTCCCTGAGGAACTCATCACCGGTTTGACGATACAGGGAAAGCCTAACTCCTGAGCGGCCTGACGAAACGCGACTTCGTCAGCGGCAAAACGATAACTGGACGTCGGCAAGCCCAGCGTTTCCGCTGCCAGCCGGCGGATACCTTCACGGTTCATGGTAAGACGGGTGGCTTCAGCGCACGGCACTACACGTTGCCCTTGCTGTTCCAAAGCAACCAGCATGTCGGTGGCGATAGCTTCGATTTCAGGCACGATATAATCGGGGCGTTCCTGCAATACCAGCTGTTTTAATGCGTCGCAGTCCAACATATTGATGACATGGCTACGATGGGCAACCTGCATTGCCGGGGCATCGGCGTAGCGATCCACCGCGATGACTTCAATTCCCAGACGCTGACACTCTATCGCCACTTCTTTTCCCAACTCGCCGGAACCTAACAGCATGACGCGAGTGGCTCCGGGACGCAGGGCTGTTCCCATTGTTAACATAACCTGATACCTGATGGTGTTGTAAGAAAGAGGTTGTAGTAAAAACGGGCAGACTGGGGCCCGAACGTGGCTGCAGTATAAACGAAAACGTTTGCGTTTGGCATCATTCGCGTACCGGTACGCAAAAGCGATTGAAAATTCATGCAGATCTCGGCACATGCTGGATTCCCCTGCCGATTCATGACAGGCTTTGGGCATTTGCTGCCTCATTGCCGCTGGTTCGCCAGCATAAACCGAGAGGTGATGTAAGGCAGAACCTGATCGAATGATGGAAAGGAGTGACGTGGATGAAAGCGCCGCAAGCCGAAAGACGCCCACATGTGATGACGATGCATGGCGATACCCGCATCGATAATTACTACTGGCTGCGAGATGATGAACGCAATAACCCAGAGGTGCTGGGTTGGCTGCAGGAAGAGAATCGTTATTGCGAGCAGACGATGGCACCTCATGCGGCGTTGCGTCAGACCTTGTATGAGGAAATGGTGGCGCGGATTCCCGGTGAAGATGTTTCCGTGCCCTATGTGAAACGCGGCTATCGTTACCAGAGCCGTTATGAATCCGGCAAAGATTACGCTATCTATCAGCGTCAGCAGGAACAGGAAACGGAGAACGACGCCTGGCAGGTATTGCTGGATGGTAATCAGCGGGCGGCAGGCAGTGAATTCTATAATCTTGGTGCGCTGGGTGTCAGCCCTGATAACCGTCTGATGAGCGTGGCGGAAGATTTGCTCTCTCGTCGGCAGTATGTGGTGACGTTTCAGGACCTCACCACTGGCGAGTGGCTGGCAGATCGACTGGAGAATGTCTCTGCGGGTAGTGAGTGGGCGTCAGATTCTCGTACCTTCTATTACGTGCGTAAACATCCGCAGACCTTGCTGCCTTATCAGGTGTATCGACATCGTTTAGGGGATGATCCGCAACTGGATGAACTGGTGTATGAAGAAACGGATGATGCGTTCTATCTTAGTCTGGATAAAACCACATCTGAGCGTTATATCCTGATTTATCTCGACAGCACTACCAGTACAGAAATTCTGTTGCTGGATGCCGCTGACCCGCAGGCAAAACCGTGTGTGTTTGTGCCGCGCCGACCGGATCACGAATATGTGATCGACCATTTCCGCGATGCATTTTATGTTCGCTCCAATAAGGATGGCAAAACCTTCGGCTTTTATCGTGCCAGCGACGCCAGCGAGTCAACGTGGGATGCGTTGATTGCCCCGCGTCCGGAACGTGTGCTGGAAGGGTTTTCGCTGTTTGATGACTGGTACGTCGTTGAAGAGCGTGAGCGCGGACTGACTCATATTCGCTATGTTCACTGGCAGACGGCGGAATCTCGCCAGATAACCTTTAACGACCCGGCCTATGTGACCTGGCTGAGCTATAACCCGACGCCAGAAAGTACGCAACTGCGTTACGGCTATTCCTCAATGACCACACCAATGACTATTTATGAGTTGGATATGGCAACCGGCGTGCAGGTGGTGCTCAAACAATCCGAAGTGAAAAATTTTGATGCGGGTAATTACCGAAGTGAACGTGTGTGGGTAACCGCCCGTGATGGTGAATCAGTACCAGTATCGTTGGTATATCAGAAAGATTGCAAACTGGCTCAAAGTCCGCTGCTGGTCTATGGCTATGGTGCTTATGGCAGTAGCATGGATCCGGAGTTCAGCAGCAGCCGCCTTAGCCTGCTTGATCGCGGTTTTGTGTATGCCCTGGCGCATATTCGCGGCGGTGGCGAGTTAGGGCAGCAATGGCATGATCAAGGGCGGTTGTTCAACAAAATGAACACCTTTACGGATTTCATCGATGTCACACAGACTCTGCTGGCACGCGGTTATGGCGATTCGGCAAAAACCTTTGCGATGGGCGGCAGTGCCGGCGGATTACTGATGGGCGCTGTCATCAATATGGCGCCGTCACTGTTCCATGGTGTGGTAGCACAGGTGCCGTTTGTCGATGTGCTCACCACCATGCTGGACGAGTCTATTCCACTCACTACTGGTGAATATGATGAGTGGGGCAACCCCAACAATATGGGGGATTATCAGTACATCAAACAATATAGTCCTTATGACAGCGTATCGGCGCAGGCGTATCCCCATCTGCTGGTGACCACGGGTCTGCACGATTCTCAGGTTCAATATTGGGAACCGGCCAAATGGGTAGCAAAATTGCGTGAATTGAAAACCGATGATCACCTGCTGCTGTTGCACACCGATATGGAGTCAGGACATGGCGGTAAATCTGGCCGTCTGGCTCAGTTTGAAGACATCGCACAGGAATTCACCTTTTTGCTGATGGTGCTGGAGCGTCAGGCATTGTCAAAATAGAGCCAGTGACTCAGGTATGACAGACAAGATGGCGGACAAGAGGATGATCGCCGATTTCTTACCGGCTTATGGGGGAAAAAGAGAGGCGAAACGGGGAGTTGAAACTGCGATCACCGGGTGTCAGGAGGCAGAGGGTGATCGCAGAATGTTGCCTGAATGACGATGATGTCAGTTAACAGTGAAAAGACAGGCAACGTAGTTGGTTTCAGTTGGTTTCGGGTTGTGGTTGATCCCGTTTAGCCCGCTTTTCCGCTCGTTTTTGTGCAGCGGTTTTCAGCGGTTTTTTCTTGGCGTTTTTCTTGCTGTCCATTCCTTTACTCATCTTGTGCCTCGCTTGGTAAAAGGTTGGTATGCCCGTTTATTAACCTCTTGTTTGATCAAAGATGCAAGAGGAAACACGCTTTTTTGACAAGTGAAGCATTGCACGTGGGGTAGTGGAGGAGTAGCAGAATAGTCTAAAACTGGAATCAGGAAGCAATACAGGCGCTACCCGACGGGGTTCGGATAGCGTGATTGTTATTTACTGTTAGGATCATAAGGCAAGGTGGAAAACTGGTGGGACATTTCCCGATAATAGCCCACTCTTTCCCGAAAATAGATGCGCAGATGTGCAGGCTGCTGTTGCTCGATTTCGTCCAAAATTACCGGCATGTTATAGCGTTCTCGAAACGCCACGCCGGATGCTGCCAAATCTACATTGACCTTTTCCATTTCTTCATAAGGCAGGTCGGCCAGATTGTATCCCATAATTGCCTCCTCTTATTTGCGCCACAAAAGTAAATCAGAAGCGTTGAATTGGCAAATACTGTTACCTTCCTTCCTCTCGACAAGGCATCCAGCGGTCCGTATCCTTGCCACTGATTTATTAGTTGCCTGAATGTGATGGGGAACCGTCAGAAAGGATAATATCATGTTGAAGCGTAAAATTTTTCCGGCCCTGAACGTGGCGCTGTTAGTGAGTGGTCTGGTTATCTCTCATGCGGCGCTGGCTCATGCACACCTCAAAAGTCAGACACCGGCGGCAGATACGAATATTGCGGCACAAACGGCACCGTCATCTCTGACGCTGCTTTTTTCTGAAGATATTGAGGGCGCATTTAGTGGCGTTGAGCTGACGCTGGCGGGACAGTCTGTGCCTGTAGGCAAGGCGACAGTAGAAAATGCTCATCATAACGTTTTGGTGGTGCCGCTAGAGAAGCCGCTGACCAGCGGCAACTATCAGGTTAGCTGGCATGTGTTGTCTGTCGATGGTCATAAAACCAAAGGAAGCTATCGCTTTGGCGTTAACTAATTGATGATGCTGGAAGGATTATACGCATTATTGCGTATCGGACATTTTTCCAGCCTCATGTTGCTAGTTGGCGCAACATGTTATTGCGGGTTCTTGTCTCCCTGTTCATACCGGGGGCGGCTGGTGTCGCAGTTACGTGGATTGATGGGCATCAGTAGCGTGATGGCATTATTGACTGCCATTGCCATACTGGCGGCGCAGACTGGGTTGATGAGTGGCGACTGGCGTAATATCAGTGATGCTGACACCTGGCTGGCGGTGCTGAGCACCCGTTTTGGGATGCTGTGGGTTTGGCAACCGGTGCTGGCGTTGATCGTTTGTGTCATGTTGTTCTGGCGTCATCGTTTCTGGTATACGGGGGTGTTGACTCTTGGTGTATTGCAGCTCTGTGGTATGGCATGGGTGGGACATGCAGCAATGCTGGAGGGATGGCCGGGCGTGCTGCATGGTATTAACCAGACGGTACATTTGCTGGCAGTGACATTTTGGGGCGGCGGACTTGCGCCTTTGTTACCGGTGCTGCGGGATGCCCAACAGGTGCAGACACGCGCAGATGCCATCCTGACGATGATGCGTTTTTCCCGTTACGGTCACCTGGCCGTTGCGTTGACTATCCTGTCTGGGGTGGTGAATGTGGGGTTGATTGTTGGTTGGCCGTTGTCGCAGACAGGGCTGTATGGCACCTTGCTGACAGTGAAAATTCTGCTGGTCGTGGTGATGGTATTGCTGGCGTTATTCAACCGCTACTGGGTGGTGCCGCGTTTTCGGGGTGCCACTACCGTTGCGTACCACTATTTCTTACGATTGACTACAGCTGAACTGGTGTTGTCGGTTGTGGTGATTGTGCTGGTCAGTTTTTGGGCCACATTGTCACCGGCCTGAATCAGATGAGCAGGCGAATGTATTGTATCGTGCCGCCTTAATTCACATAAAACCATTACCCCTATTTTTAATAAAACCTGTTTAGTGAAAATAATTATCAAATTCACTATATGAACATTGTCTAAATAATGAAATCAATTATCATACTCAAATGATAATGCGTTGAATTTATAATAAATTAATTCATCATTTCGTTAATGGTATGTTTTAAAATCTGCTAGTTGCAGGCATAATGCTACTCCATCAGTCACCTGCCAGTAGAAATAAGGAACGGCCATGTTAAAAAAAGAAATGATTCAAAAACTGAATGAGCAGCTTAATCTTGAATTTTATTCCGCCAACTTATACCTGCAGATGAGCGCCTGGTGCGGCGACAAAGGTTTTGAGGGGGCATCTGTTTTCCTGAAATCGCATTCCCGCGAAGAGATGGATCACATGCAACGTCTGTTTGATTATCTGGACGATACTGGCAGTATGCCGGTGCTGGGGGCGATTGCTGCGCCGCCTGTTGATTTCAATTCGCTTCAGGATGTGTTTAAAATCACCTATGAACACGAACAATTGATTACCCAAAAGATTAATGAGCTGGCTCATGCCGCTATGACATTGCAGGATTACTCTACTTTCAACTTCCTGCAATGGTATGTGGCGGAGCAACATGAAGAGGAGAAGTTGTTCAAGTCTATTCTCGACAAGTTGGCTATGGTAAATGCTCAGGAAGGTGGCTTGTTCTTTATTGATCAGGATCTGAAAAAGATGGCGACGTCTGTTTCACCGTCTGCCTGATATTCGTTGGGTAGCAGGGTTATCCTGCTGCCCGGTTTATTATTTTTTCGCCTATACCCTAAATAATTCGAGTTGCAGGTGCGTTGGCATATATTCCCTAATTGCTGTATTGCTCAGTATAGCCGCTATCTTACCTGCCATTTTTAACTCTGAGCGGTGATCAGAATATTAATATCTTTCAGATTAAAATATGCCATACACACTGAGAAATATAATAAGGTCTCACAGAAGCAAGACCTTACTATGGTGTGACTAATGAGTCAAATAACCGGTGTCACTTTACCAAACGATTTGTTAATTGAAGAGTTACGGATTTTTCCCTCAGAGAACACAAACAGCACCTTGCGTTTTCCCATATAGGCACCATAGCCATTCTTCGCATTCACCCATACAGGAACAACCCAGCCGAATGTGACTTTGTATTTTGATGATAACTTTGAACCCTCCTCCAGGTAGCCCTTATAAGGCGACATGAATGTATAACGGGCACTGTAAGGATCTTTAAGTGCAAAGCTACAATACGCGTATATTTGCTTTTTATAATCTGCTGGCAGCGTTCCATAATCAGCGGTTTCAACCTGTATCGGTGTTGGGGATTGCTGTGTCGCACACCCTGACAATACTAACGATATAGCAACGGCAAAAATAAATTTTCTCATTATTGATTATCCTATCTGTAATATTTCCCATTACATCATGTCAGACCCAACATCAACGGCATATTAACCATTAACATGTTTCTCTGATTGCAACGACTGTACCGTTAGCTCGACTTCATCAGTGCTGGTCGTTATGATCAGGATTTCGGCGAGGATAAATTCCTGCGTACCTCAGCAATAGCAAATCACCGTGCCAGACGATACGCTTGGAACCCTTTCCTGTCAGGGTGATCTACATGGAATATCACGATGAAGAAAGTAGTACCGTCACTTGTTATCTTTATGCTGTCAGCTCCGGTGCTGGCCGCACCGCAGTTAGCTAATTTAAGTAAACTGGAATACGGTTCGCGTTGGGCATTCAACCGCGAGGAAGTCCAGTTGATTTGTTGCCCGGATCACGCCATGTACGTGATTAACCCCAGCACATTGGTACAGTATCCACTTAATGACGTAGCACGTGAGCAGGTGAGTTCGGGTAGGGTGAACGCGAGTGCGCTGGAAACCATCCTTCTGGATAATCCGCAGAATCCAGGGCAAAAAATGAGTCTGCAGCCTTTTATTGACCGGGCGCAGAGCCTCTGTCAGTAGCGCACGTAGCACGCCAGAGAAAACTGTGTGCACGGATAGACAGGTGACAGGTTTGCGTTGGTTGTCACAAAGTGTACAGATTGTTTCGGAATTGACCGTCAAAAAACGGGCCAGACTGGAAAACAAAAGTGGGTCGGCTACGCTTAAAGTGTGGGCTGCGATGCAGCACGCAACAAATGCCAACTTTTAGCGCACGGCTCTCTCCCAAGAGCCATTTCCCTAGACCGGGCACAGGAATCGTGTTCGGTCTTTTTTTATCTCATTGATTTTAAATTATTTATTTTCACGTATCCGAAAATGTCCGAAATTCGTCCGAAAATACGTACCCGGTGTAAATTGGTAACAGATTAGATAATCATCATTATCCATTATATACAATAATAGAGATATTATAAAAAATAAGAACTACTAACTTCATTTCGCAAAGCTATTTACTTACAGCATCGTCCACTCTTTTTTTCTGGTATCCAGGTACTTGTCTGTCATCTTCATTGATTTATGGCCGAGTAATTTCTGAGCGAATGCTTTTCCATATTCTTTTTCATATAACCGGCCTGCCAAACTTCGTATTTCATGAAATGTCGGTGGCGAATCTGTGAATGTCAGTCCGCAATTTTTTCTTGCAGCAACGAATGCTTTAGTCAGCGTATCTGGGTGAAGCGCGCCAGGCACCCGGCCCGTTTTGCGACTATCTGAACCGATCAAATATTCGCTATTATTTGATGACATGCACCGTTCTACAACTTGCCTTAACGTAAGGCTGGCGGCATTCAGTTTTAAATCTAGTGGGATCGAGATTTGAGCGCCCGTTTTTCCCTGCACGATCCACAACCTATCGTCTCGGATATCGCTCTTCTTCATTTCGCAAATGTCTTCACGCCGTTGGCCTGTAACCAGCCCCATCAGTATGCCCAACTCAACCCATTCTGGTTGATTTGCACAAGCTGCGGCGCAAATCAGCCAATATTCATCCAGTTTCAGGCGCTCGCGTTTGACACGCACGGATGGTGTTTTTGTTACTTCTGCCGGATTGTTTGTTGTGATGCCATTTGAAATCGCCTCGCGGAATATATCAACCAGTAACGATCTCATCGTTGATGCTGTCGTATTTTTACCAGAATCAATATAGCTGTTAATAAATTCTGCGATATCCTTTGTTGTGATTTTCGTAATATCCATTTCCCCAAACCTGTTACATAGATAACCTATCTGCTTTGTTCTGGCTTTGATTGTGTTATCTGCTAAATCTCTCCGCTTTAATATGGATTCGTAGCTTTTCATCCAGTCGGAAAATGTTATTGTAGGTTCGCTATCATCCTTATTTTTTATCAAGCGTTGCATCAGTGCGACTGGTGTGAAATTGCTTTCAATATAATGGTTGGCTTCTATCGCCTGGGATATTGCATCGCGCCGCGATATCTGACCCATTGATATTTCTTCTCCGGATACTGGATTTCTCCAGTAAAACGCCTTACGTGCTTTTCGGTAGGTGAGATTTCGCGGTAAATTGGTATCATACCTTTTGGGACGTTTTGCCATGAATAATTTTCTCCATCAATGGTGATAAAGCTGGGCTGTCCTGCACCATCTTTTTAGCCAGTGAAAAACTTTTAGGATTTATAAAAATGGCATCTTCTGTAACTCGATATTCCCGGCCATGCTTTTCTGGAGCGGGGTAGATTTTCCCAGCTCGCGCCCAGCGCTGCAATGTTTGGATGGTTGGCGGTTTATCTGAGTAATTTCTTGCGCGCCATTCTTCTAATGTTATTAGCTTTGTCATTGGTCAAGCCTCGAAAGATGGGCGTGCCGATGACACGCCCTTATTTTTGGTCGTTCTATTTGGATAAGGAAGGGGCTGTGGTTGTTAGTAGAAAATCCAGTTTTCTGTTTCGGCATTATGGCCGAAGTTGTATTCGATTTGTGTGGATGACAAATCCAGCTTTATCATTTCTTCAACAACGGTGGTGATAATGGCAACGTCCTGCTTTAGCCGCATCAGGTGGTATTTCTTTCGGCGTAGCAGGCTTTCTAATGCCAATTGTTGTGATGGAAAGGCAAAAGAACGCTCTGCTGATTTTGCGACTTTCTTGATCGCGTATCGCATATCTTTCTTTTTCCATCCGTCGAGCCATCGCGCCTTATCCCGATCGATATCATAATCCTTAGCCCAGCGAGCAGGGCATAGAAAGGCATAGCTATTAGTCTGGTGGAAGGCAATATACTGCTCGGCGATAACTTCAATTCCCGCCGCCTGAACGGTTTCAAAATATCGCCAGTAGACAGGATATCCGTTATGTTCTGTTTTCGATTCTGGGAACGGAACTAACCATACATCATGCATGTGTCTCTCCTAACCGTAGGATATAAAAAAGCCGCGGGTTAGGCGGCTTGGTTATTAATCCTATGGAAAATGTTGTTAAACTCCCCGAGCATTTAACATGGCATCAGCCATTTCATAACTGTTGTCAGCCCAGCGGTTCATCATATCTTCCATCTCTTCTGGTGCTATCTGCGAAAGCCAAGCTTGCATCGCCTTTGCTGCAAAGTAATCGCGTAACGTCATGCCGGGGAACTGGTAAAGGTAGTTATCTCCAGTCTGACGTATGCCTGCTTGCATACTGATTGGGTTAAATTGTGTTTCAACAGGAAACGCTGGCCCCCCTTCTTTTGGCATCATAAATCACCACTCATTTTTATTGTTTGGATCATGTTATTCAGCCATCCATGAATGGCCGACGATTTCAAAATTATCTCTGCACGGATTATCCAATTTCATGCTGTTACACTGAGCAAATTCAACATCGACGAAATCAGAGATGTCCTCTTCGGTTGCTGAAGCTGGAATGTCTAATTCCAGGGTAACGATTATTGTCTTTGTTAAATCGGTCACTCATTTTCTCCTTTGATAAAACAAACCCAGTGCGTATTGCTGCGTTTACCTGATAAGTGGCCAAACGCTGGTTTTTGGTCAGTCAGTGCCAGCACTTCACGGATGGGGATTTGCGTTTCATTCCACTTAAACACCAACACGCCGAGCGGCCTCAGCACTCGGAACGCTTCAGTGAATCCGGCCCGCAAATCGTCTTGCCATGTCTCTTTGTCTAACGCGCCGTACTTTTTACGCAGCCAGCTGCTCCCGCCAGCGCGCAGAAGGTGGGACGGATCAAAGACGACCAGAGCAAATTGCTCATTGTTGAAGGGAAGGGCGCGGAAGTCGGCCACAATATCGGGATTTATCTCCAGGCTGCGGCCATCACAAAGCGTGTGCTGTTCCCGGCGAATGTCTGCGAATACTACTCGGTCATCGTCGTGATCAAACCAAAACATCCTTGAACCGCAGCACATATCAAGAATGGGGCGTTGGGAGTGGGAGGGCATAGGCATTTACGCCCCCCAACAATCAATTTCAGTATCAATACTGTCGTCAATCTCTTCAATTGTGATCTCGCCTGTCAGAAAGTGGAGCGCTTCATTTGTGTAGCGCCCACGGTTTTCATCAAAATAACGAGAAAACTCCGGTGACCAGCCGTATGCATTTCCTTGCCCAGCGAAATCGGCCTTGGCGTTGCTTTCTGCCATTTCCGCTACCAGACAATCGGCGGTGATCTTTCCACTCTCCCGCGCAAACGATTTGATGTCAGCCTTAGACCAGTAAGGGGAAACCTTTGAATCACCCCATGGTTTCAGGCGAATGCGCCAGCGCCGCTGGCAACGTTTTATCAGGGATTTACTCATCGTTTTCGCTCCATGCCGGCATGATGGCATCAACGGGAAGGCACTGGTATTCAGTGGGCAATTTCTGCGCCCTGATATCAGCTTCGCAATTTTTCCGATCCGGATATACCCAGCCTTGCGGCTCGTATTGGCACGGCTGGAACGTGTAACAGACAAAAAGAAATAGACCGAACAAGGCGGCCTCCTTCGGGTTTCATTGAGTCAGGGGATTCACCGCATCACTGTGAGGATGCGGTGATATTGGGATTAATAGTCATTTGGGTAGTAGATGTCGTCAGCCTCGTCATCGAGCACCAGCAGGCTATCGCCGTAATACAATGCACCTACCATTTTCTCGAAGGTGCTCCTGAACTGAACCGGCTTCTTACCCAGCACATCGTTAAGTTCGAGCTTACCGTTGAAAAGCGAATAAACAGGACTCCCTTCGTGCATAACGGGATTGTTGTTGCGCCCATCTCGAACGGTCTTCTGATGAAAGCCTAGATAGACCTCACAATGATACGCTTTCTCTTTTTGCTCCTTTTTCAGGTAACTGTAGGAGCTTTCGGAAGCGGGTTCTTTTTCAAACCCGATGTAGAAAAAGCCGTCGCGGTCGTCATTATTGACAACAACCTGCGGGCGTCCCCATCCTTCGTGTGCAGCTTCTTCCTGATACTGTTCAACATAAGCCCGCCACAGGTCAGATGCCTTGATGAACTTCGGCAACTGGTCTTGCTCGATAAAGTCCTTCACCAGCTCCTGCATCCGCGTTACCACACGCTCGCTGACTGCATTAGTTTTCCACTGCTCATCAAGGGCACGGGCCAGCAGCAGGTTATAGCGCGGCAGGTCAGCGATTTCGGTGACATTGCCAGGCAACGCCTCTTCCAGTGCCTTCTTCACCGCATCTGGGAACTTACCCCAGCGGAACGTGTCTTCAATGGTCTTTTCGTAAAGTGCCCGGACGTGCTTATTGATCATGTCACGGAATTCTTCAGACGCTTCAAACTGACGGCAATGCTCATTGATAGCGGTTGCCAGACTGGTTGCGTTAACGGTGGATGTTGCTTCTGCAATATTAGTCATTGGTCGGTCCTCAAATAAAAAAACCGCATATAGCGGTCAAATGTTGTTGGTCATGTGCAATTCTGTGGTCTAAATCGTGGTGTCACGAGAATGATCGGGATGCGGAGCGGCAGCAAGCATTGATGCCCATACAGCCTTTTCATTCAGTATGTTGGTTTCTTTCTTGCTCGGAATTGCTTCGATAATCACATCTCGATGGAGAGCTATAAGCATGGACTCTGTCGGCTCAATCGGAACCAACCGCCAACCATCAGGCACCACTGGTGATGGCTTATCCGTAGGCCAGTTTTTGGGGTGGTAGTGGTTTTTCTCTTTTTCGCACCACACGCGAGGCGCCTCACTGCAGGCATGGCGGCGCGATTTCAGATATTCGGGTGAGCATGGAGTCCATTCATCCGGGTTGATAACGCTCAATCCAGATGGAGGAAATGGTGCTGGAGGGGCGGCGTAGACGTATCCATACTCTACACCCCTGTCATTGCGGCCCACCTGCTCAATGAAGTATTCGGCGCGGTCTGCCGGTAGATATTCCCATTTGCTTGCTGGAAACTCACCATCCGCCAGCTGTCGCCATCTAAACGCCACCGGCTCTTGCTGCGCCTGACGCACTGTTGCCAACTCGCTTTCTGCGCTATCAAGCGCTGCAAGGATGAGCTGGACGTAAGGACGGTAACACCAGTGGTTGTAGATCGGCCCGTTAAGAGCCTCGTGCAATTTAGCTTTAGCTTCTTCCAGTTCTTTGTTGCTGATTTTCATCCATCATTCTCCTGAGTAAATCTGGTACTGGCGGCAGGTATAACCGCCTCACATTTCGCTGATCGGTATCAGTCAGCACTCACGCGCTGAAATTCAATAACCCAGCACCATGGATTTTTCTGCCATGACTCTTCGCCGTAGATTGATTCCCACAACCAAGAGAAAACTTCTTTTGCGCTATGGCTTGCCATCCCGAAATATTGGGCACCCGGAGTAAGGCAATAGCGGCCCGACGCTGGAAGCTGATGCAATCCCTCATGCGCAGCGTCACGCTCAGTGATATCGTTCAACCTCTCCACGCGTATCTTTGTAATCTCAAGCGTGATGCGACTAGCAGCGCGAGGCATGAAAATTGATGGTTTCCAGCACGACCGGCCATCCTCATGGCCGTCATCATCACCCCATGTAAAACTGCCGTCAGCGGCATAAATGACGTGACCGGAGTAGTATCCATTGCCGAACGGCATTTCATTGATTGCTATCGCAGGCCGATCAGGGATCCACTTGGTCATCATGCCATAGTCATCAAACGCATGGCTGACAACCCCCCACGTCTCACGCACCCAAATCCTGTCACCGACATCGCCGAACGGGCAAGCATCGCCAACTAGCCCACCCCAGCCGCCTTTACCGTTCTGCATTTCTTCTTCGATATGAAGCATTGTTTTGAATACATTGCTGGGCCACCAGTGGCCGCCTCGGGGTAGTGGGCACGGTTCAGGCTGTGGCTTCATAATCCGCCGAGTCTGCGTCTTTCGACCATCGAGAATTGCCCGCACCATCCCACTGTTAAAAATCAATCCGGTTTCTTTCACTCAAACCTCCTTTCCCAGTCGCCCCAAAATCACAGCCTTCGATGGCAACGGCAGTTGATAGGCCAGTTGCCACTGTTTACGCTGTGTTTCGGTTTTGTGGGCCAGCAACTTGCGGATATCACCGACCGGAATGCTGGTGTCTTTGGCTATCAAATTTTCATTGATGCCTCGGCGGTGCAGTTGGTAAACCGCCAGCATGATGGTTGATGAGTAGTAGCGACGCGCTCCGATGCGTGGCATGGGTGAAGGCATCCGGGTGAACGTATCACCGGTATAGATTGGCTTAGGTTCTGGTTTATACGGTTCGCCCAGTCGAATTGATAATCGTGCACGCATACGATGGATAATGACGTTCAACCAGTTGCAGCGATCATCTTCTGGTTTGTAGAGGACGCCTAAATTTATTTCTTCCATATCAGGCGGCCTCGCTATGTTTTTGTGCCAGTTCCCAATCCTTCACCAGCCCCATACATTTGGCGTGCACCTGGCGCGCAGTGGCGATCCCGAACCCTTTCACCTTATCCGCAAGCATTTCCGGTGTGCGGCGCACAATGTCGAATAGCGAATAGATGCCAGCGGCGCTGAGTAGATCCAGATACTGCTCTTTCAGCGGCAGCGTGCCGGATAGCACTGATTCGGCCCATTCAGCGCGGCGCACCAGGTGAGGGTGGGTTTCTTCAAGTAGCTCGCGGATGCGTGCCGTGACGGCTTCATTTAGCCCTTCCGGCCAGGCATCCTTAAAACTCTCAATGGTGGGATACATAGGGACAGCCCAATCCGTTACAGACACGATCATGCAAATGCCGATGGTGCTTCGGATCTCCAGGTGCCAGTCGATATCATTCAGAATTTTTACGTCATATTCCGGAGAGTACAGCTCAAGCCCCCATTGGAAGGTGTAGAAATAAAACTGCACGCCATTGCTGGCCTGCCAGTAACGCGGCACTACGTCGCCGTCGGTACGCCGTAACCGCGCCTGAATATCGACCAGATGCCGGTTTAACTCGTCGTTGAGTTGAACCATGCCTGAGAGCTTACTGGTCTTGTCGGCCAATTCTTTTTTCAGTCGGCGGATTTCCGTCAGTTGTTGGTCACGCATTTTCCGGCTGTCGGCCAGATCTTCTTTGAGGCGCACAAGTTGCGATTTCATGCGTTCTGGATTGAGCGATTTCAACTGATTCCGCTCGTTTGCCAGCATGGCATTATCGGTAAGCGCCAGCTTGTACTTGGCCGTGATGCTGTCACGTTCAGCAGTCGCTTCAGCGGCACTCAGTTCGGCGGTTTCGATGCGTTCCTGAATCTGCTTCAGCGCCAACTCTTTGGTGGTCAAAGCACTGTCTGCAGTCTCCAGCCGATCAAGCAGGGCGTTGTATTCGTCAGTCTCCTGGTTGATTTGCTCAATACACAGGGCCTGTGCTTGATTCAGCAGAACTGTGGCGCTCTCTACAGAACGCTGCGCCATGCCGGTGGTTTGGGATGTCGCCAGATCAAGCTGCGCCCGAACAGGACGCAGGGATGATTCCAACACGTCGGCGACGGTTGCTGTGGTTGTCATAAAAGATTTCCTGAAGAGAATTAATAGCGAAGCGTGAATGGCCGTACGAGGTTATTAGCTACGGCATTCAGTAATTTTTGGGCTGTGGGCTTGGTTAGCTTAATTTCGGCACTGGCTAAATCTACCAGCAGCAGTTCCAGGAGTCGGCTAAGATCTGGTTGTGATGCTGTGGTGGGGATTTGTGCTGTCTCTGCCAAATGCTCTGGATGAGAAGCAGTTAGAGCCTGTGATGACGCCTGCATTGTTGCTGCAGATGCTGGGCTATGTTGCGCTTGCGCTGCTAACCGGCTTTCATCTATTTTTTTCTGATTGCCAATACGCTGCTCGATCAATAACTGCAGGTGCTCCCAGTCATTGCCAATAATCTGGTTTAGATCCGCAAACAGATTTTTGTATTCCGGTGGAACCGTATCGAACAGTTTAAGGTTTTGCTGATACTGAGCCGCCAACTGGTTGGCTTCGATTTTTGCGCGTGCCAGCTCATCATTAGCAGCGCTGTGCAGCGATGTCAGCGTCTTTTTGCCTTTAATGGCACTGACAAAATCCACTGGGATAGTAGGCAGCCGGACAACACTCAACGTTGCGTTCAGTTCATCAATGTGTGCTGCCAAGCTATTTCGCGCCTTTGTGATGATATCGGCTCGGATCTCGTCTTTGCGCGATTTAACCAGACGAGTGAGCTCAAGCCTTTTACCGCGCATTTCTTCGCGCAACGTGTCGATGGTACGGAACAGCCGGTCAATCTGTTCAGTCTGGGATAGCGCCTGCTGCTTGATCAAATCCAGTTCCTTTTCCGCTTTTTCGCAGAATTTGACTGTTTCCTCCGCGTCGGCGAAGTCTTGATCGGTGGTCAGGTTGGTGTTGATAGAGCGGATAAAGGCCAGTGCCTGACCTTCATACACGGCAAGATTCGATTGCTTTACTGTTCCTTCAATCTCAACCAGCAACGCCGGGAGGCGCATAATGGTTTTCCCTGTGGGGAGTTCGTTAATCACAGGGGCCGAGTAGTTTTTTAGGTCAGCCTCGAACTGATCCCAACCGGCAATCAGTGCACTGGCCC
Organism: Dickeya sp. CFBP 2040; assembly: GCF_012273755.1. Classification (NCBI taxonomy): domain Bacteria; kingdom Pseudomonadati; phylum Pseudomonadota; class Gammaproteobacteria; order Enterobacterales; family Pectobacteriaceae; genus Dickeya; species Dickeya sp. CFBP 2040. Next base: position 3,220 of record NZ_JAAVXH010000043.1, on the reverse strand, counting down.
GGCCCTCCACTGGTTTGTACTCCATCCAGGCGAAATTCTCTTCTGTGCCGTCGGATACCACAAAAATAGCGCGGCTGGCGCCGCTGACCAGCAACTGCTGTTCCAATTGCCAGTAATATTCCGGGGGCAGCTCGTGATTACGAACATGCTCGGCCAGCGAAGCATTCCACATCTTGTGCTCAAACAGTGTGTCTTCGGTCATTGTGATGCCGTCGAACGAAGCCAGCAAGCGGCCATCATCAGAAATAGCCGTGGCGGGAAACAGTTCATCATCAATCATGTTTTCAACGATAGCGCGTGCTGCAGCCTCATATTCATGGCCTTTATCAAACAGATGGGTTTGCACCCAATCGCTTACCTCGCGCTCGGTGCCGGTGGCCTTCATGCTCAGCAACTCATCGCGGCGCATTTTGCTGGAGGCGGCCATCATGACGGGGGCCTCGCTGGCGGTAAAATGTTTGGCACGCAGTGCGTGCCAGGTGTCGGTTCCCTGTTGGACGTTAACGATTTGCATTGATAGGCTCCAGGTCGATGATTGCGGCAACTTGTTCTTCGGATAGGGTGTATTTGCTGCTGGCGGTGGCAATGATCTGCTGTGCCGTCTTTTTTCCGCTATCCATCAGTTCCTGCCAGGCGGGCAGGTTTGCGTTGAAGCGTTCTTGCGGGTAATAAGCAATGGCTATTGGCGCGGCAACTTCTGTTGTTTTCGGCGTCACATCCTTGGCATTGTTGAAGTCCAGGTCTTTACCTTCCATTTCCTCCGCCGTGGGCTGCTGCCCGATTTCAGGCCATGCCTTGCGCAGTGCCTGCGCTTCTGCGCACTTGGCCAGTTGCGCATACGGTCGGCGTTTCCACATGGCATTCGGTGCTTTGGTGTCCTTACTGCTGGTAGCGTAATTTTCCAGCCAGTATTCGCGTGCGCTGAATTCAACGATATGCCCGTCAGGCATCAGCTTATAAACGGTGTACTTGCACCAGGCCGGGAAGGTGATTTCAACGTTATCCAGTGTCTGCGTGGTATCCGGTCCAAACTCTGGTTCTTTAGCACCGGCATAGCTGCCAGAGCGATCAGCCTGGATGCGGTAAAGGCCAATCCCTGGCATGACGACATCACGCCATTCGTTTCTGCCTGACTGAGCGTCTTTCACACTCATGGGAACCAAGTGAACAGGCTTCATGAGCGGATCGAGATTGCGTGCGCGGCAGTAATTCACTGCCATGATCACGGAATCGTCTTTGGCACCTGGGTAAATGCTGTTTTTCAACGCGTTCCAGGTAGGCTCATCGATACCAAGATTTACCACCGACAGCGGAAGCGCCGACGTGGTGATAGTGTTGCTGGTGGTCATGGTCAGTCCTTAATTACAGAATCAGTGACAAGGCAGAAAACGCGGCAAGTACGATGATCAATGGGAACATCACACCGTTCTTTTGCTGCGGGTGGTGGTGAATATTGTGGCTACCGATACCGTGCTGATATTGGATGTGTTTAACGGAGCGGGTGGTCATGGTATCCTCCTTGTGATCGGATTGGTCTCCGATCAACTGCTGATGATCCTTGTGGTCATTGGTCAGTCCTCAAAGGTTGTGCGGTTTGGTCACTGCACAACCGGGATAGCCCCGGCTGACGCCGGGGCTTTTCTCTTTTCAGGCGGCAATACTCAACCCCGACAATTCCATTGCCCGTTCGATCATGGCTACGCGGCGGAATATCTCTTCCTGTACATCGAGTAGATAGTTTTCTGTCTGAGGCAGATCGACTAGCGTGCCGATAGGGCGATCATCGGTGCCGGCAATGTGGCAGCGATTTTTCAGCAACGCCTTCATGTCACCGATAAGCCGTGCGTTGCGGTGCATATTGGTGATGCGTTCGGTCAGGATTTGCTGTTCTTCCGGGCTTTGCTCCAGCCTGCTCTCGTATTCCTCCAGTATTTCTTCAATCATGCGTTGATGGTTGTAATCGTTCATCAGTGCCTCCTTGTAAGTGGCCTTACTCATGCGCCCGCCGGAGCGGACGCAGGGGGAAAAGCCGCTTATTTCTTGTCTTCATTGATACGCTGATAGGGGAAGCGATCAGAGTGGGGCTTGATGTGCTTAAAGAAGTGGGAGCCAACAGAATCCGCATCTTTGAATGCGGTGAAGTCATCGGCACTCACATTGCTGTAGTGATACAGGCTGCCTGGCACGTTGTTGCGCCCATTAAAACGAATGGCCAACGTGTTGGTTACCGGGTCGTGGCCGATGCTGTGGATCTGTGATGATTTAACGGGGGTCATGTTAATGGTCATTGGTGAGTCCTCTTAGTTTTCGTACATAGTTCATGCAGTAGGTCGGACTGCATGTTTTCCATTCGTTTTTGTGTTGCATACGCTTGCTGGGTGGGTAGTACGCAACTGTTCCTTGCGGTGTGCGGAATATCAACGTGTTATTCCCTTCCTCCAGCTCTATGCCGTTTCGGATAAAAAACGCCTTAATGCGTTCGTATGTGCCATCACGGGCTTTACGGCGGTTTTCTTTTAGAAATGGGTTTAGATCCCTAAAATGGTCGCCGACATCACCCATCTGCTTTACCCTTGAATTTGGTGCCGCAGAATGGGCAAAAATTGATGGCGATTCTTGTGTCACCATTAGTGCAACGTTGTTCGAGATCGCCATTTTTCTTACGCTTGCGGTAGCGGAAGCGGTAAGAAAGCATGACATTGCAGTAATCACCCTTTTCGAGGACGATTACCCTGTTATCGAAGTCAGATTCATCTACTTCGGCACAGTTGCTTGCTGCCGCATCGCGCAATTTTTTATCCATTGCCTTCTTGGTTTCTTGAAAACACTTACAGGCCATTGTCAGATCCCCGATTTGTTCAGTTTTTCCGTTAACTCCGCGATACATTCCTGCGCTGCGCGCTTATACGCTTTTGCTGCATCACAGGAATATTTCGCATCGACGCGACTCTCAAACACATCGATCGGACCCAAAAAACAACCTGCAGCGATCTGGAAATTGTTTTTCGTCCAAACGGCAAAAATTGTTCTGTCGTGGTAGCCGCACCGCTGGCGGTAGGCGATGTTGTTGATATGTTCAGGGTCCAAATAAAGCGACTGGCACGAGAAGTTGTCCGGCAGCGCCGTCAGCCCGGTACAGCCGGTGAGGCGCAGCCCTCCGCCAACCTGCAGGCCATCCGGCAGCGCCGTCAGCCCGGTACAGCCGGTGAGGCGCAGCCCT
>NZ_JAAVXH010000042.1:0-57181 GCF_012273755.1 Dickeya sp. CFBP 2040 | reverse complement strand
ATGCTGGTTGTTATTTTGCTAATTATTTTTATCTTTACAAAATAATACATATTTCACTTTTTTAAAAAATGGTTTAGCTGCACTCGTACTATCTCATCTGAGACGCTATGAAATTAAAAATCCACGCAACTGCGTGGATTTTCTGAGCTTATTGCTTATCATGAGATTCCGTGAAGCCTCATGAGACAACAGATTTTATTTTTAGACGTTAAACAGGAAGTTCATAATATCGCCATCTTTAACGATATATTCTTTCCCTTCTGAACGCATTTTTCCGGCTTCTTTGGCACCTTGTTCACCTTTGTAAGTGATGAAGTCATCAAAAGCGATGGTCTGGGCGCGGATAAAACCTTTTTCGAAGTCGGTGTGAATTTTACCAGCGGCTTGCGGGGCGGTAGCACCGACCGGGATGGTCCAGGCACGGACTTCTTTCACACCGGCAGTGAAGTAGGTCTGCAGGTTCAGCAGTTTATAGCCTGCACGAATTACGCGGTTCAACCCCGGTTCTTTCAGACCCAACTCAGCCATGAATTCGTCGCGCTCGGCGTCGTCCAGCTCGGCGATGTCCGATTCAACGGCGGCACACACGGCGACCACCACGGAACCTTCTTTATCCGCAATTTCACGCACCTGATCCAGATAAGGGTTGTTTTCAAAGCCATCTTCATTGACGTTGGCGATGTACATGGTCGGTTTCAGCGTCAGGAAGCTGAGATAACGGATAGCGGCTTTTTCTTCCGTGCTCAGGTCCAGTGAACGCAACATGCCGGCGTTTTCCAACTGTGGCAGGCATTTCTCCAGTGCCGCCAGTTCGATTTTCGCGTCTTTATCGCCGCCTTTGGCTTTCTTCTGCACTCGCTGAATGGCGCGTTCGCAGGTTTCCAGATCCGCCAACGCCAGTTCGGTGTTGATGACGTCGATATCTTCCGCCGGATTCACTTTACCAGCAACATGGATGATATTTTCATTTTCAAAGCAACGTACCACGTGGCCGATGGCTTCGGTTTCACGGATGTTGGTCAGGAACTGGTTGCCCAAACCTTCGCCTTTGGACGCACCTTTTACCAGACCGGCGATATCCACAAATTCCATGGTGGTGGGGACGGTACGCTGTGGTTTGACGATCTCGGCCAACTGGTCGAGACGTGGGTCCGGCATCGGCACGACGCCGGTGTTGGGTTCGATAGTACAAAACGGAAAGTTGGCCGCTTCGATACCGGCTTTGGTCAGCGCGTTGAACAGAGTGGATTTACCCACGTTAGGCAGCCCAACGATACCGCATTTGAATCCCATGTTTATGTCACCTTAAAAATCACTAATTATCAGGCTTTAGATTGGAAAAAGCCTGTCAGAATGGAAAAAGTCAGTCTTAATGCCAATTATACACATAATGCGGCATGAACTCGATCCGCCCGATCACTCACTATGACGCTTTGAAGGCGTGCAGGCGGTTCATAGCTTTGATCATGTCTTCCTTCATCAGGATATCGGTACAGCGCAATGATTCATCAATGGCTTGGTCGATCAGCGCCTGTTCGCTGGTGGGCGGCTTGCCCAGCACAAATCCCACCACTTTGTTTTTATCGCCCGGATGGCCGATGCCGATGCGCAAACGGTGAAAATTGGGGTTGTTACCGAGTTTGCTGACGATATCCTTCAGCCCATTGTGGCCGCCGTGACCGCCGCCGAGCTTCAGTTTGGCAACGCCGGGCAGCAGGTCCAGTTCGTCATGCGCTACCAGAATTTCATCTGGCTGGATGCGGTAGAAGGTCGCCATCGCTGCTACCGCTTTGCCGCTCAGATTCATAAACGTGGTGGGTACCAGCAGGCGCACATCTTTACCTGCCAGCGTCAGGCGTGCGGTATAGCCAAAAAATTTGCTCTCTTCTTTCAGCGGCTGCCGATAAGCTTCCGCCAGGCGGTCAACGTACCAGGCACCGGCGTTATGGCGGGTAGCGGCGTACTCGGCGCCGGGGTTCGCCAGACCTACAATCAGTTTGATACCACTCATAATTTGATACGACTCACGCGATACATTTCCGGGGGTGAGGTGCTGAAGACAACGCAACCCGTCAGGATAATTGACAAAGTCGCTAGTGTAACGCAGGGCCAGTTGATCACCAACATGTGATCCTGCCCGCAATCCAATGGTACGGAGGCTGTTTATACTATTAATAGATCAGGAAATATGCAGCTATATTCTGATTATTTCCACTGGATATTTCTGGAGGTGAAATATGAAACGTAGAAATGCTGTGATGGTGGGCAACGCATTTATGGGATTAGGTCTGTTGCTTATGATTTCCGGAATAGCGTATTCGATTGCTAATCAGCTGCCTGAATTACATTTGCCGGGTTCGCTCTATTTCGTGGAACTGCTGGCTATTTTTGCCGGTGCTATTTTGTGGCTGGCAGGCGCACGTATTAGCGGACGGGAAACTGTGACGGACCGTTATTGGTGGCTTAAACACTTTGATAAGCGTTGTCGCCGCGAACGGCATCCTTGAGTAATGGTGATATCAAGCCAGCACCAGCCGGTGACATCTCGGCAATGCGTTTTATTCATTGATAGGTTTATTTTGCTAACCTGTAGTGGTTGGAAACGGAAATAAATAATACGCGTTGTAATATTCCGGTTTCATTAAAAACGCCATCGAATAATGATTATCCGATGGCGTAATAGCACGGCTGAAATATCGATTAGTGCTCGAACATCGCAGAAATAGATTCTTCGTTGCTGATACGGCGGATAGCTTCTGCCAGCATACCTGATAAGGTCAGCGTGCGTACATTTGGCAGTGCCTTGATATTTTCCGACAGCGGAATGGTATCGCAGACAATCACTTCATCAATGACAGAGTTCTTGATGTTATCGCACGCGTTGCCGGAGAAAATCGGATGAGTGGCGTAAGCGAAAACACGTTTAGCGCCGCGCTCTTTCAGCGCTTCCGCCGCTTTGCACAGTGTGCCGCCGGTGTCGATCATGTCATCGACCAGTACGCAGTCACGGCCAGCAACGTCACCAATGATGTGCATCACCTGAGAGACATTGGCGCGTGGGCGACGTTTGTCGATGATGGCCATGTCAGTGTCGTTGAGCAATTTGGCGATAGCACGTGCACGAACCACGCCGCCGATATCCGGAGAAACCACAATTGGGTTGTCCAGGTTCTGCTGCAGCATGTCTTCCAGTAAGATTGGGCTGCCGAACACGTTGTCTACCGGCACATCAAAGAACCCCTGAATCTGCTCGGCATGAAGATCCACCGTCAGTACACGGTCAACACCGACGCTGGAAAGAAAATCAGCTACAACTTTGGCGGTAATCGGCACGCGCGCGGAGCGCACACGGCGATCCTGACGGGCATAACCGAAATAAGGGATGACTGCGGTAATACGTCCTGCGGAAGCGCGGCGCAGGGCATCAACCATAACGACCAGTTCCATCAGGTTGTCGTTGGTGGGAGCACAGGTCGATTGGATGATGAAAATATCACCACCGCGTACATTTTCGTTGATTTGTACGCTGACTTCGCCGTCGCTAAAACGACCAACAGCAGCGTCGCCCAGACTGGTGTACAAACGGTTGGCAATACGTTGTGCTAGTTCCGGCGTGGCGTTACCAGCAAAAAGCTTCATATCAGGCACGAGAAGAACCTCAAGCTTGCGTCCAGAGAAATATTCCGCCTGCGGAAGGCCGTGTGTCGTACCGCAAGCAGGATATACATACGGGTGTATGGAAAAGATCGTTAGAGCACCACGGTCGGCGGTGGTGTTTTAGCAACCCTTGAATTGCCCGGAAATCCGCTGTTGCAACGGAGAAACGTTCACTCCACGTGCAACAAAGCCATTTAATCCTTCCGGGGCCCGGTCTAGCACCTGACGAGCGGCAGACTCGGTGTCGAATTCAGCAAACACGCAAGCGCCCGTGCCAGTCAGGCGTGACGGTGCGTATTCTAGCAGCCATAAAAGTCGCTCTTCAACCTCACGAAAACGTTTTCTTGCAACGGCTTCACAATCGTTGCTGAAAGTTTGTGTCAGTAATTGCGATAGTGGTCGCACTGGCGTATTTCGTGTCAAATCCGGATCGGCAAAGATGAGTGGGGTTGGAATGCTGACGCCGGGGTGGACCACCAGATACCATTTTTCCGGCGGTGAGACGGGGGTAAGCTGCTCTCCCACGCCTTCGGCGAACGCGGCATGTCCATGCACAAATACCGGGACATCCGCCCCCAGTTTCAGGCCCAGCGCGGCCAGTGTATCGACCGGTATCCGGCTGTGCCACAACTGATTGAGCGCCACCAATACGGTAGCTGCGTTAGATGAGCCGCCGCCCAGACCGCCGCCCATCGGCAGGCGTTTATCAACGGCGATGTCAGCGCCGGCAAACGGCAGGCCGGCGTGCTGGCACCAGTCCTGCAACAGTCGTGCGGCGCGGATCACCAGATTCTGTTCATCGGGGACGCCAGGCAGCGGCGTCAGCAGCACGATTTGTTTATCCTGGCGCGGCGTGATGGTCAGGGTGTCGCCGTAATCCAGAAACTGAAACAACGTTTGCAGATTATGATAACCGTCAGCCCGACGGCCAGTGATGTACAAAAACAGATTCAGTTTGGCCGGGGAGGGCCAGTCGTTGCAGGTGATCGACATGATTTATTGCGTTGTCCAGTTGTCCATTTTCAGTTTGATGCGCTGTTCGCCCTGAGTCAGCTCCAGACTTTGCGGCAACGGCAGCAGGTCATTGGTATAGGACTGATAGGTGACGCTCCAGTGCTGGTCGCCTTGCTGATAGTTCACGTTGCGCAGTCGGGCGTGTTCATCCAGTGTGAAATCTTGTGCGTTGCCCGGCAGGCCGAGCATCCACTGACGCAGGTTATCAAGCGGAATCGCCATGCCGGTTAACTGCTGAACCATGTATTGCGCATCTTTACCCACATAACGCTTACCCTGGCCGTCGGTAATTTGAACGCTGTTCGCGCTGGCCTGTAGTTCCAGTTCGGTACTGCCTAGTGGGCTGGTCAGCAGCAGACGGTAACGCTGCGGCGAAAATTGCTGCCAGAAGAACCGGGCGTACAATTTTTTCCTATCGGAAAGATAGGCGAATGAGCCGCGGGTTTGATACTGGGTCAAATTTTGTACTTTTTGCTCGTGCTCGCGCCACTCTGGGGAGGTGGGTTTTTTGCCTGTCAGTGTAGACGGCGTCAGGGTACAGGCTGTCAGTAACACACTCGCCAAAGGCAGTAACCGTAAGGCGCGGGCGGGTTTATTGGGCATGTTGAAGAGGTCCTGTTACAAGCATCATGGGTTTACAACAAGGTGTCACGCTAACGGGGTTGGCTGACAGCGTCAATGTTTGCGATGTTATCCGGCAAGGCGTTAATGACGTGAGCGAGGTCAAACAGGGTCACTTTTCTTGCCCGCAGGCTTCAAGTAGAATGCCACTCAGATGAAACCCATACTAACACCGGGATTACTCTGTAGACCATGACCCTGCTTGCGCTTGGTATTAATCATAAAACAGCACCAGTCTCTCTGCGGGAGCGCGTCGCGTTCTCGCCGGACAGACAGGGGCAGGCGCTGCACAGTCTGTTACAACAACCCTTGGTCCAGGGCGGTGTATTGTTGTCTACCTGTAACCGCACCGAACTCTACCTCAGTGTGGAAGAACAGGAAAATCGGCACGAGCAATTGATCGCCTGGCTGTGTGCGTATCACCAACTGAATCCTGATGACATCCGCAAAAATCTCTACTGGCATGAAGGCAATGCTGCGGTCAGCCATCTGATGCGTGTTGCCAGTGGGTTGGATTCGCTGGTGTTAGGCGAACCTCAGATTCTGGGGCAGGTCAAGAAAGCGTTTGCTGACTCCCAGCGCGAGCAGTCGCTGTCAGGCGACCTGGAGCGCCTGTTCCAGAAATCATTTACCGTTGCCAAACGGGTACGTACCGAAACGGATATCGGCGCCAGCGCGGTGTCAGTGGCGTTTGCTGCGTGTACGCTGGCGCGGCAGATTTTTGAATCGCTGTCAGACGTCAATGTGCTGTTGGTCGGCGCAGGTGAAACCATCGAACTGGTGTCCCGCCATTTGAGCGAGCACCGCGTGAAGCGGATGGTCATTGCCAACCGGACACGCGAGCGCGCTCAGGTGCTGGCGGAAGAAGTGGGCGCTGAAGTGATTACGCTGGCGGAACTGGATGCGCACTTGCCGCAGGCGGACATTGTCATCAGTTCCACTGCCAGTACCTTGCCGATCATCGGTAAAGGGATGATGGAGCGTACCATGAAAACCCGCCGCAACCAGCCGATGCTGATGGTGGATATCGCCGTACCGCGCGACATTGAACCGGAAGTCGGTCGGTTGCCGAACATTTACCTGTACAGCGTGGATGACCTGCAGGCTATCATTCAGCACAATCTGGCGCAGCGCAAGGCGGCGGCCATTCAAGCTGAATCTATCGTGCAGCAGGAATGTTCAGAATTCATGGCATGGCTGCGTGCGCAGTCGGCGGTGGATACTATCCGCGATTATCGTTCCCAGGCAGATCGTCTGCGTGAGGAGATGACCGCCAAAGCGCTGGCCGCAATACAGAATGGCGGCGATGTCGATGCTATTGTGCAGGAATTAACGCACCGCCTGACTAACCGCCTGATCCATGCGCCCACCCGTTCATTGCAGCAGGCCGCCCGCGACGGCGATCTGGACCGTTTGCAGATTTTACGTGACAGCCTCGGTCTGAACTAGCATTCTTCTTCCCCCATTAATGATTCGACACAGGATTGAACTGCCCGAATGAAGTCTTCTATTGTTGCTAAGCTGGAAGCGTTACAAGAGCGCCATGAAGAAGTGCAGGCGCTGCTGGGGGAACCCAGCGTGATTGCCGATATAGACCGTTTCCGGGCATTGTCCCGCGAATATGCGCAACTTACCGACATTACCCGTTGCTTTCAGTGTTGGCAGCAGACGCAGGACGATCTCGCTACAGCCGAACTGATGCTGGATGACCCTGAAATGCGCGATTTAGCGCAGGATGAACTGAAAACAGCCAAAATAACCAGTGAAGAGCTGGAGCAGCAACTGCAAGTGTTACTGTTGCCGAAAGATCCGGATGATGAACGAGGTTGTTTCCTGGAAATTCGTGCCGGTACGGGTGGCGATGAAGCGGCGCTATTTGCTGGTGATTTGTTCCGTATGTATAGCCGTTATGCCGAGTCTCGTCGCTGGAAGGTTGAAATCATGAGCGCAAACGACGGGGAACATGGCGGTTACAAAGAGATGATTGCCAAGGTGGTCGGCGACGGCGCCTATGGGCAACTGAAGTTTGAGTCTGGCGGCCACCGTGTGCAACGCGTACCGGCCACCGAGTCGCAGGGACGTATTCATACCTCCGCCTGTACCGTAGCGGTGATGCCGGAAGTGCCGGAAGCGGAATTGCCGGATATCAACCCTTCCGATTTGAAAATTGATACCTTCCGTTCCTCAGGTGCAGGCGGGCAACACGTTAACACCACTGATTCCGCTATCCGAATTACTCACCTGCCGACTGGTATTGTGGTGGAGTGTCAGGATGAGCGTTCGCAGCACAAGAACAAAGCCAAAGCGCTGTCGGTGCTGGCTGCCCGTATTCGCGCGGCAGAAATGCAAAAGCGTCAGCAGGAAGAAGCCTCTACCCGGCGTAATTTGTTAGGCAGTGGAGACCGCTCCGACCGTATCCGCACTTACAACTTTCCTCAGGGAAGGGTGACCGATCACCGCATCAACCTGACGCTCTACCGGCTGGATGAAGCGATGGAAGGTAAGCTGGATATGCTGATTCAGCCTATCGTGCAGGAATATCAGGCTGATCAACTGGCGGCGCTGGCCGAGCAGGATCAATGAATTATCAGGACTGGTTGAAACAGGCGACGGCCCGGCTTCAGGCAAGCGACAGCCCGAAGCGGGACGCTGAGATCCTGCTGGAGCATGTAACCGGTAAACGGCGCACGTTTCTGCTGGCTTTTGGTGAAACTGCGTTGACTGATGAGGAATGCCTGACACTTGAGTCCTTGCTGGCGCAGCGCGTAACCGGTGAGCCGATTGCCTATTTGGTCGGGCACCGGGAGTTTTGGTCGTTGTCGCTGGCTGTCTCCCCCGCGACGCTGATCCCACGGCCTGATACCGAATGTCTGGTTGAGCACGCGTTGGCGCATCTGCCTGATTGCCCGTCAGCAGTGCTGGATTTAGGAACCGGCACCGGGGCTATCGCATTGGCGATAGCCCATGAGCGACCCGATTGTCAGGTGGTGGGGATTGATCGCCTGCATGAGGCGGTGGCGCTGGCCAGCCATAATGCCAGCAGGTTGGGGATCACTAATGCTCAGTTCTTGTCGGGAGACTGGTTTTCGCCACTGGATGGGCAACGTTTTTCACTGATTGTCAGCAACCCGCCGTACATTGATGAGCATGACCCGCATCTGTCGCGTGGCGATGTGCGTTTCGAGCCTGCCAGCGCGCTGGTTGCGGGAGCGCAAGGACTGGCTGATTTACAGCAAATTATCCGGCAGGCAGGCGCATTTTTGCTGGATGAAGGCTGGCTGCTGTTGGAGCACGGTTGGCAACAGGGCGCAGCGGTTCGGGCATTGCTGTCGCAATACGGTTTTGTACAAGTGAAAACCCACCGCGATTATGGCGATAATGAACGCGTAACGCTGGGACAATGGTCAGCCGGAGCAACCTGCGGGCGTTGAATCAACTGCAATGCAGCTTGAGCAGGATCACATTGGTAATGATTAGCCGTGATTATCGCTTATCTTCCTGAGAGAGCTGCTGACGAATACTCGGTTTGGCATTATTATCGGATCCGCTAGTAAGCGGACACGCAGGGCGTGCGTGGGCCGCTAATGTGAAGTTTGCTTTTTCAGATGCGCCGCTGACGTTATCTTTGCTTGATGGAATAACTATGAGTTCTATTGCTGATTTTGAATTTAACCAGTCACCTTTAAGTGAAGGTGTGATTCTGGTTTCCCAGTCAATACGCTGCGATTTTTCTGCGCAGGAAGTGAAACAAAATCTGCAACAGCTCGTTGAAGAAGCGCGGTCGGTCATCCCCGCTGATTTGGATCAGGACCAACAGTTGGAAAGGCTGATTGAGCTTTTTTTCCATACCTGGGGGTTTGGCGGTGCCAGTGGTGTTTACCATTTGACCGACGTACTGTGGCTGGACAAAGTGCTGGCAACCCGGCAGGGGATGCCGGTATCGCTGGGAATTATCTTCCTGCATATCGCACATCAGTTGGATCTACCGCTGATGCCAGTAATTTTCCCCACTCAATTAATTCTGCGCGCTGACTGGCTCGATGATGAAATGTGGCTGATTAATCCGCTGAATGGCGACACGTTGAGCGAGCATGTGTTGGAGGTGTGGCTGAAAGGCAATCTTGGCCTTTCTGCCCGGTTGATGGATAGCGATCTGGATGAGGCGGAAAATGTAATGATTGTCCGCAAACTGCTGGATACCCTCAAGGTCGCGTTGATGGAAGAAAAACAGATGGAACTGGCATTGCGTGCCAGTGAAGTCGTATTGCAATTCGACCCGGAAGATCCGTATGAAATCCGTGATCGAGGATTGATTTACGCGCAACTGGATTGTGACCATATCGCCTTGTCAGACCTGAGTTATTTTGTGGAGCAGTGCCCGGAAGACCCGGTCAGCGAAATGATTAAAGTGCAGATTCACTCCATTGAACAAAAGCAGATTGTGCTGCACTAATTCGGGAAAACACCTGAATTCGGTAAACACCTGAAACCCGATCATCTGATTTATCCGACATGATTTATCCGACAAAAAGGTAAGTTTATGAACAATAAAGTGGTTAACATCGGGGCTATCCCGGTCGGCAACCATCTGCCGTTTGTGCTGTTTGGTGGCATGAACGTGCTTGAGTCCCGCGATTTGGCGATGCGGATTTGCGAGCACTATGTCACGGTGACGCAAAAACTGGGCATTCCTTATGTCTTCAAGGCTTCCTTTGATAAAGCGAACCGTTCCTCCATCAACTCTTACCGTGGGCCGGGTCTGGAAGAAGGGATGAAGATTTTCCAGGAGTTGAAGCACACCTTCGGCGTCAAAATCATTACCGATGTGCATGAGCCGCAGCAAGCGCAACCGGTATCCGAGGTGGTTGACGTGATTCAGTTACCGGCATTCCTCGCACGCCAGACCGATCTGGTGGAGGCGATGGCAAAAACGGGCGCGGTGATTAACATCAAGAAACCGCAGTTCATCAGCCCTGGGCAAGTTGGCAATATCGTGGATAAATTCCGCGAAGGCGGTAATGAGCAGGTGATTCTGTGTGATCGTGGCACCAACTTTGGTTATGACAACCTGGTAGTAGATATGCTGGGCTTTAATGTCATGAAACAGGTTTCTCATGGTGCACCGGTGATTTTCGATGTCACTCATGCGTTGCAGTGCCGTGATCCGTTTGGCGCAGCATCTGGTGGGCGTCGTGCCCAGGTGGCTGAACTGGCGCGTGCCGGTATGGCGGTTGGAATTGCCGGGTTGTTTATTGAAGCTCACCCGGAACCAAACAGCGCCAGATGCGATGGCCCGTCCGCGTTGCCGCTGGACAAACTGGAACCGTTCCTGCAACAGATGAAAGCGATTGATGAGCTGGTCAAGGGATTTCCTGAATTGGATACCAGCAACTGAACCGGTTGTCAGAGACAAAAAAACCGCCAACCGGCGGTTTTTTTATGCATCATGCGTCGGTTATTTGTATAAGTCGGCGCTGATGGTGTAGTGGTCGCCATTTTCCTGCCACTGTTTGGTGATGTGGTAGAATTTGGCTCCCTTCTTGTAAGCACGCTTGGCTACGGCCTCAGAGATGTCCGTTGGGCTACTGAAGCTATCACGGAAACTAATGGAATCAAACGGTGCCATTTGGGCCGCAGTCGCGTTATTCAGTTCCTGAATTTTGGTGCCGTCAGACATCGTGACTGTGTAGCGGGAACCGACGTTAGAAGATTGGGTCTGGAAGAAGTTACCCACTTTATCACTCAGACTTGAAGAGGTTGCTACGCCGGGGATTTCCACTTTAGAGGCAGCAGCACCGCCGGCAGCAATCGCAGCCTTGCCTGCTTCGGAGTTGGCAGGGATCATATCCGGACTCTGTACCTGGCGCTTAGGCGCATCCTTTTTATAGACAAAAGCAGTAATAGTTTGGGTCGATCCGCTTGAGTTGATATCCGCCTGACGAACGATGTAGAACGCGTAAGCCCCTTTCTTTCTGGCTGCGTTACCGATGGCTTCATTCACTTCTGGTTGATTATTGAACGCGCCGTTCACGGTTACGGTATCGAAAGGCTCAAGGCGGACCGCATCATCTTTTGGCAATTCTCTGACACCACTGAATTGGCGATACTGGGTCTCTTTGGTTGCGGCAGGCGCATCTTTTTTATACAAGTCAACCGTTACCTGCCAGCGCCCACCGTTCACTTCAGATGTGCCTTGAATGTAAAACGCCGCGGCACCGCGTGCATCTGCCTTCAGGGAGGCATCGGCCGCCGCTTCGTAGATAGCATCGTAGCGACCAAAAAAGGTAATACGCTCAAAGGGCTGGAGTGATTGTGCTTTCTCTGGCGTAAGTTCCTGCGCAGCTTGCGCCGAAAACGCTACTATTGATAGAAGAGTGGATGCAACAACGCTAGTTTTCAGCTTCATAAAAAATCCTTTCGCCTGACGCATACGGTGAATACGTACCAAGCCATTTTCTGTGGTAGCCGCTGATTATGGCATGGAACCTGAGGTTATGCCTCTGCATTTTAAGCTAAATTCCGCAAGGCCTCAGAGTGGATGCGGGAATAGGAAAAAATGCAAATAATCACCATTAATAATCGAATTCATTTTATAAGCGACATTTATCTTGGTTAGTGTGATTAACAAAGCGTTAACACTGCCTTTTTGTGAGATATCTTTGAACATTGCGATAGCAATAATGGTAGAAAAAATTGTTTTAGCTGTGATTTTTGACCATAAACAGGCGCTGTTGCCTACCATAACTCTGCTTTTATAACCTAATAGTTTTAACAGTGGATCATTAATTCCATTTTAAGTAGGTTATAAAGGGACTTATCGCTGCCGTCGAGGGTGCTGGCAACAGCGATAAGTTATCTTTAAGGTGATTGATACAGCCTATATAACATCTTCGTGACAACGAAAAGGGATTCACAATGCGTATTGGTGTACCAAAAGAGAGGTTGGCCAATGAAGCCCGTGTCGCAGCCACGCCAAAAACGGTGGAGCAACTGCTGAAACTGGGCTTTGAGGTCGCTATTGAGCGTGGGGCGGGAAAGCTCGCCAGTTTCGAAGATAGCGCTTATGAGCAAGTGGGCGCGACGATTCTGGATACGGCAGATGTCTGGCAGAGTGATATTCTGCTCAAGGTGAATGCGCCGCTAGACGAGGAAATAGAATTAACCCGCTCCGGTAGCACGATCATCAGTTTCATCTGGCCGGCCCAGAATCCATCGTTGCTGGAAACGCTGGCGGCGCGTCAGGTGACGGTGCTGGCGATGGATGCGGTACCGCGTATTTCTCGCGCCCAGTCTATGGATGCGCTGAGTTCGATGGCGAACATTGCTGGTTATCGCGCCATTGTTGAAGCGGCGCATGAATTCGGGCGCTTCTTTACCGGCCAGATCACGGCGGCAGGCAAGGTGCCGCCAGCCAAGGTGCTGATTATCGGCGCTGGTGTGGCAGGCCTTGCTGCTATCGGTGCCGCTGGCAGCCTGGGTGCGATTGTACGTGCGTTTGATACTCGCCCGGAAGTGAAGGAACAGGTTAAAAGCATGGGTGCCGAATTCCTGGAACTGGAATTCGAAGAAGAAGCGGGTAGTGGCGATGGTTATGCTAAGGTGATGTCTGAAGCCTTTATCAAGGCGGAGATGGCATTGTTCGCCGCACAGGCGCAGGAGGTGGATATTATTGTCACCACCGCGCTAATCCCTGGTAAACCAGCCCCACGTCTGATCACCCGTGAGATGGTACAGAGCATGAAGCCCGGCAGCGTGATAGTCGATCTGGCGGCGCAGACCGGTGGTAACTGCGAGCTAACCGTCGCGGATCAGGTCACGGTGACGGAAAATGGCGTGAAAATCATCGGTTACACTGATCTGCCAAGTCGTTTGCCGACCCAGTCTTCACAGCTGTATGGTACCAATCTGGTGAATCTGCTGAAGTTGCTGTGTAAAGAGAAAAACGGTGAGATCGACATTGATTTCGAAGATAACGTTATTCGTGGCGTAACCGTCATCAAGGCGGGTGAAATCACCTGGCCTGCACCGCCGATTCAGGTTTCTGCTCAGCCGCAACAGGCTAAACCTGCCGCTGCTGCCACCGCTCAGCCAGAGGCTAAACCCGCTTCACCGTTGAATAAATTTATTTTCATCGCTATTGCGATTGTGCTGTTTGGCTGGCTGGCGAATGTGGCGCCGAAAGAGTTCCTGTCGCACTTCACCGTGTTTGCGTTGTCCTGCGTGGTGGGATATTACGTGGTCTGGAATGTCAGTCACGCATTGCATACGCCGTTGATGTCGGTCACCAATGCCATTTCCGGCATTATTGTGGTGGGCGCGTTGTTGCAGATTGGCCATGGTGGGTGGGTATCCTTTTTCTCCTTCATCGCCGTGCTGATCGCCAGCATCAATATTTTCGGCGGGTTTACCGTCACTCAGCGTATGCTGAAAATGTTCCGCAAGAATTAAGGGGTAACGGATGTCTGGAGGATTAGTGACTGCAGCGTATATCGTTGCTGCAATTTTGTTTATTTTCAGTCTGGCTGGCTTATCCAAACACGAGACGTCCCGTCAGGGGAACATTTTCGGCATTAGCGGGATGACCATTGCACTGCTGGCGACCATTCTGGGGCCGAATGCCGGTAACGTGGGGTGGATTATCGCGGCGATGGTGATTGGCGGCGCTGTCGGCGTGCATCTGGCTCGCAAGGTTGAAATGACTGAAATGCCAGAACTGGTGGCGATTCTGCACAGTTTTGTCGGTTTGGCAGCGGTATTGGTCGGTTTTAACAGCTTTATCGGCGAAGGCGATATTGCTGACCCGATCATGGAAAATATCCATTTGACCGAAGTGTTTCTGGGGGTCTTCATCGGTGCGGTGACCTTTACCGGCTCAATCGTCGCGTTTGGCAAACTACGCGGCTTACTGTCATCCAAGCCGTTGATGTTGCCTAACCGTCATAAGTTGAATCTGCTGGCGCTGGTATTGTCATTCCTGCTGTTGCTGGTATTTGTTAAAACCGGCAGCACTGCAATGCAAGTGTTTGCGCTGCTGCTGATGACGATGATTGCACTGGTGTTTGGATGGCATCTGGTGGCGTCTATCGGTGGCGCGGATATGCCGGTAGTGGTTTCCATGCTGAATTCCTATTCAGGCTGGGCTGCCGCCGCGGCAGGTTTCATGCTGAGCAATGACCTGTTGATCGTCACTGGTGCGCTGGTGGGTTCTTCCGGTGCCATTTTGTCCTACATTATGTGCAAAGCGATGAACCGTTCGTTCATTAGTGTGATTGCCGGTGGTTTCGGTACTGATGGTTCTTCTGCAGGTGGCGATGAGGCGGTGGGTGAACATCGTGAAACCACGGCGGAAGAGGTGGCGGAATTGCTGAAAAATTCCACGTCGGTGATCATTACGCCGGGATATGGCATGGCGGTGGCGCAGGCGCAATATCCGGTGCATGACATTACCGCTAAATTGCGTGCTCGCGGGATTACTGTGCGCTTTGGTATTCACCCGGTTGCCGGTCGGTTACCTGGACATATGAACGTGCTGTTGGCCGAAGCTAAGGTCCCTTACGACATCGTGCTGGAGATGGATGAAATCAACGATGATTTCACCGATACCGACACTGTGCTGGTGATTGGCGCTAACGACACCGTTAACCCGGCTGCGCAGGAAGATCCACATAGCCCGATTGCCGGTATGCCGGTGCTGGAAGTGTGGAAGGCGCAGAATGTTATCGTGTTCAAACGCTCGATGAATACCGGTTATGCTGGGGTGCAGAATCCGTTGTTCTTCAAGGAAAACACGCAGATGCTGTTTGGCGATGCCAAAGAAAGCGTGGAAGCGATTCTGAAAGCGTTATAAGCCAGTCGTCACGTCATACGGGTAAACATCAGTATAACATAACAACAGGGGGCAATGGCCCCTGTTGTTATTAGTGTGGTTACTGAGCAGTATAACGTGGCGGTCAGCTGGCTTTTTCCTGATTACCGGCGTCATTCTCTCCCTGCAAGGAGATCGGAGAGACGAAATCGTCCGGTTTAATCGCCAGTAGATCGCACTTCAAATGGTCAATAACATGTTCCACGGTATTGCCAATAAATGCGGCGGACAAACCAGTGCGGCCCAGCGATCCCAACACCACTACACCAGCCTGAAGATGTTCTGCCAGATCAGGGATCACCTCTTCCGGCAGACCTTTCTCTACATGAGTAACCCGTTCATCCAGATTGAATTTCTGACGCAAAGACTTCATTGCCAGCAGGTGCTGGCCGCGGATGGCGCCGTTGTAAACACCAGGGTCGAAATCCGGCAATTCAATGGCAATATTGATGGGCGTAACCGGATACGCGCCGACCAGATGGACTTCAGTTTGGTTAACCTGACGAGCCAAATCCAGCGTTTCCGAAACCAGTTTGATATTAAGCGGATCATGATACGGGTCTTCGCTGGCCAGATTGACCGCCACCAGCGCACGACCACCTTCCGGCCATGGCTGATCTTTCACCATCCAGACCGGGCAAGGGCATTTACGCAGTAACTGCCAGTCGGTAGGCGTGAAGATAACCGCCTCAAGCCTGTCATGCTGGTGTGCCATTTTGAGCAATAAATCGTGTTTACCGGCAATAACCTCCTGAATAATGGCTTCATAAGGTTTGTTATGCCAGACTACTTTGATATCAATGGGAATACCCGCATCAAGGTAGTATTTACATTGTTCCGCAATCCATTCGGTTCGTTGGGCGATAACTCCTTGCCTCATCTCGGTTCTTTCATCCGGAGAGAGCAGGGTGGTCAT
Organism: Dickeya sp. CFBP 2040; assembly: GCF_012273755.1. Lineage (NCBI taxonomy): Bacteria > Pseudomonadati > Pseudomonadota > Gammaproteobacteria > Enterobacterales > Pectobacteriaceae > Dickeya > Dickeya sp. CFBP 2040. The sequence continues at coordinate 41,108 of NZ_JAAVXH010000042.1, read as the reverse complement.
TTCATAGGAAAAGTCGTAGATAGGCAAAAACGCCTTGATACGACCACCGAGTCGCTGGACCAGATAAACGGCGCGCCGCAGTGCGGGTTGGTCATCCTGATTGGGGTCAATAGCTACCAGTAAATTCTGATACTTCGCCATAGCTCCTCCTGATGGGCTGTCACTCTGCAGCCTGCTCGTTAAGAGTAACGCAAGGAAATCACTTTGAACAACTGGTTGATGACAACCGGATCAACAATTCAGAGCAATCATTGATCCGGTGTCAGAAGAGGAGATATTACGCTTGACTGCGTGCTGAGCCTGCCAGTTCGGCCAGAAGTTCGGTATTTTCGATGGTGATGTATTTGCCTTTTACGGCCAGCATACCGCTTTTTTGGAAACGGCCAAGCAGACGGCTGATAGTTTCCACCGTCAGACCAAGATAGTTGCCGATATCACCGCGTGTCATGGTCAGCCGGAATTCACGAGGCGAGAAACCGCGCTGCGCAAAACGACGGGACAAGTTGTAGATGAAGGCCGCCAGCCGCTCTTCAGCGTTCTTCTTCGACAACAGCAGGATCATGTCCTGATCGCCACGGATTTCGCCGCTCATCAGCCGCATCATTTGCTGGCGTAAGTTAGGCATTTTGCCGGACAAATCATCCAGTGTTTCAAACGGGATCTCACATACCATGGAGGTTTCCAGTGCCTGAGCAAAACTAGGATGCTGAGCACTGCCGATGGCGTCAAACCCAACCAGATCACCGGCCAGATGGAAACCGGTGATTTGTTCATCACCCTGTTCGGTGATGGTGTAGCTTTTTATGGTGCCTGAGCGGATGGCATACAATGATTTCAGTTCATCACCGGCCTTGAACAACGCTTGCCCTTTCTGGATGGGTTTTTTTCTTTCGATGATGTTGTCAAGTTGGTCGAGCTCATGCTCATTCAGCGTGAACGGAATACAGAGCTGGCTGATGCTGCAATCCTGACAGTGGATGGCGCAACCGCCAGACTGGATGCGTCGGATTATTCGCTTTTCAGGAATCATAGACTTTACTCAGGCGATAATTGATATCGGTCAATTTTAACAGCTTTTATTGGGTCTGATAAGATCCACTATCTCAGGAACTAACCAGTAAATAGTGAGCTTATTAATATTTTTACCATGACATTTGAAGTTTTTGCCCATCAACTCCACAGTCACGGTAACTCAATGTCCGGTATTAAATAGATCCTGCTGCGGCAAATATCCTTCGTGGAGTAATAACCATTGTTTACGATGAATACCGCCGGCATAACCGGTGAGTGCGCCTTGCGCGCCAATAACACGGTGGCAGGGAACCACAATGCTGACAGGGTTGGAACCATTGGCCAGACCAACGGCACGGGCGGCGCCTGGGTGGCCGAGTCTGGCAGCCAGTTCGCCGTAAGTGGTTGTACTACCACAAGGTATAGTGCGCAGTGCTTGCCATACTTGTTGCTGAAAATCAGTACCGGCGGCGGCTACCGGTAGGGATTCAATAATTTTCAGATCGCCAGCGAAATAGGCACGTAGCGCATCGGTCAATCCCCCAGGATTATTATGGCCTTTCAACACAAACGGATCATGACGATAACGTTTATTCAGAGATTGATATAAGTTTTCTTCATATTCACGCCATTCCACCGCTCGTAGCTGATAATTTATATCGGCAATCAATAATAATTCCCCAATAGGTGTGGAGAGCGTGTCAAATAAAAATGTCTGCATGGATATCGTGTTGTGAAATATCGGTTAACTGCAGTTGCACGTTAACCTGAATTTAAACATAGTCCGCATTGTCGCTTTAATAATGTTGTGTGTCACACAAAAACTGCATGACGTGTCAGGAGGCAGGAAGCGATGGTCGGGAGAACGACCATCACTTTAGGTTGGCAGGTGTCAGGACGAAGCCAGTTTTTGCAGGGTGGTCAACTGGTTGACCGCATCCTGCATAGCATCCATACCCATGGCAAGATCTTTCAGACTGCTCAGGTTGGTGGTCATATTGACCCGATCTTTATCTGTTTCCGCACTCATATTGGCAATTTGATTGGCCGCTGAGATGCTTTTATCCGCCATCTGCGTTGTCGTCGTAACCGTCTGCTGGGCAATGGCACGAATATGCGCGATGGTTTCAACCGCTTCGTTGATGCTGTGAGTGGTGGCATCGACCTGCTCTTTGGACGAACTGGCCAGTTTACGTACCTCGTCAGCGACCACGGCGAACCCTCGGCCTGCTTCGCCAGCCCGCGCCGCTTCTACCGCTGCATTCAGCGCCAGAAGATTGGTCTTATCCGCAATGGCGTTGATACCGTTGGTGATCTCACTGATGCCTTTTGAAATGCGTTCCAGATCGTTGAGTCCGGTTTCAAGCCGTATTTGTGCTTCCTGTGTTTTTGATGCAGATTCGCTAATCGCACGAATACTGGTCTGTGCTACATCCAGCGTATCGGTTTGTCGTAGCGTCGCCTGTTCCAATTGCGGCATGGCTGTGAGCAGGGGAGCCAGTGCCTGCTCGTAATCGACCACTTGTTTGACCACCGCAGACTGAATGTCATGAAGCGCTTCCCAACGCCGAAGCGCACGTTGAGCATAGTGTCCGGCATACGCGGCGTATTCGACTGGGAAATGTGTCATCGCTTTAACGTTATGACTGAAAAATGCCAGTGCAGACAGCGTCTGGTTAATCGGCACCCCCAGAATTTCACCAAAGCTGGAAAAACCCGCTGCAGGGATCTGATTAAAGAATTGGGCCTGTTCCAGATTGTTGTTGCCGGCCCGGCGTAGCACGCAGTCGTTGAGCAGCACAAGTTCGGGTTTACCATATTGCGACATGAACTGTTGCCAATCCCGCTCTGTGGTGGCGATGAAATCCGTTGCTTGCATCAGATACAGACGGTCACCAAACTCCAGATCGCAGAAAAAGGCAATGTGGTCTTCTTTAATAGAGGCAACCGAGCGAACGAAGTATTCGTCATTGACTTTAACCGCAAAGGTTTTTCCCGTCAGATGCTGGCTGACCTGATGCGGCGGACAGCGCAGGCATGAAGCGACTGCCTCAATGATGGGTTGCTCATGGCCGCTGGCGTCAAAGACGGATTTAACCGTGCGGGCAACCGGGTCAGCCTCTGCTACCAGCCAGCTCTGTTTTGTCGGTTCAAAGTTCTGGCTCTTGAACGGCGCAAAGGATTTACCGGGCGCCATCTGGCAGAACACAATCACGGCTTTTCCTTGCAGTACCGCATTGTCAGCGCCAATGTAAGTTCCGCTGAAATCCAACCGTCCGCCTGCCGCCCCGCCGATGGTCAGGCAGGGGAAACGACGACAGGCATACCAGGCTTGCATCAGAAACCCTTCCGACGCGGCCATGCCATCACAATAAATCAACGCGAAGGTGTTATCTGAAGAGAGCGGCATTCTCACGTCCATACGCTCCAGTTCTCGCCGGATAGCCTCGATCCTGACACGGGCACTGGGTTTGTCATGCGTGTGCAAATCTACCAGATGCACTTCGTGTTTAGCGATCAGCGTCTGGGGCATCCATAGCCAACTGCCGTACGGGCCATTCATGTCGCAGTAGGTGGAGCTATTGCGTTGGCTGCATAATGCACCCGTGGATGAGAGCGTAATAACGGTACGATTGGGGGCTGAGAAACGTTGCCAGGCGCGATTGACCTCTGAAAAATTGGCTTCAGGGGGCACAAATACCAACATTAACCCCGATTTTGACGGTAATCCGAGCGCTGACAGTGACGTAGGCAACGCATCACAGCGATAAGTACCACGAGCCGGGCCGTTCCTTTTTAAACCCGGTATGGCGATATGATTCAGGAAAGATGACATGATATTCCCACTCCTATATTTAAATTAATTTAATGGGAAGCCCAAATAATCCTACGAGATGCAGTCAGCGTATAGGGTGATCCCGATCACCTGTCATACCCCAAATAAGCGAGAAATTCATTTCCGTGTACGGGATCACACCGCTAATGAGTGCGGTGAAACCACATTGTTACGTGGCAATGACACAATTTGTAACACTGCGCAACAAAAAAGGTTAGCTAATGTATTTTAACGTGCCGTCAACTGTACCACTACAAACAGTACGGGTTAAACAATACATATAAAGATGACCGATGCTGTCGCCATGTTGCCTGCAACGGCCAGCGAAACATCATCGGTCACCAATACATTGATTGGTTACCAATACATTGATCGGTCAACAACAGATTATTGAATGACGCCGCAGGCGATACGCATACCACCGCCGCCGAGTTCTTTCGGCATATCCGCGTAATTATCACCGCCGGTATGAATCATCAAGGCATGGTTTTTTACCTCTGAGAGTGATTTCAGCCGTGGAGCCAGCACCTCGTAATTGGCGGTGCCATCGGCATTGACCACCAATCCCGGCAGGTCGCCAAGGTGGCCTTTGCTATTGTAGGGGCCGAGATGTTGACCGGTTTTCTGCGGGTCCAGGTGACCACCGGCTGCCAGCGCCGGTACTTTGTTGCCATTTTGTTCACCCGGTGCGCAACTGGCATTGGTATGGACGTGGAAGCCGTGAATGCCAGGCTGCAATCCTTTCAGACTGGGGCTGAACAGCAGGCCATATTCTGTTTCGGTAATGGTGATATCGCCAAGCGTATTGCCATCTCCTGTCGGCAACGCCTCTTTTAGCGTGACCGTGGTGCTGGCCGAGTGAGCTAGCGCACTGACGAACAAGCCAGCCAGAATCAATACTTTTAGTGTCATGATGTTCCCTTCTTTTCCATTATCGGTTTTGCTGCGTTGTGGGCATCACGCGGAAAAACCGGCGGTCATACGGAAGATATTCGGTGTCGATTTACCCAACAAAATTGCTTCACCCAACAAAACTATAGTTGGCAGGGTGAAGCACGCCAGTATTTATAGTGACAACGTCACTTATTACTGCTGTCAATCTGGAGGTTACGCGGGATTACCACGGCGTATCGAACATCATGGGCTGCGGAATGACTAAATCACGGTAAAAACAGGCGCTATCACACTGATAAAGCAACAATTTGATATATAGTGTTATCAGGGGATGAAATATGATGAAAAAATTAGGCAGAAGGAGACGAAAAAATGAGTAAAGGTTTGATAATGAAAGGGCTATGTGGTCTGTTGCTGACGATGCCGCTCTATGGTTTTGCCGACAATAATAATCCGGACCTGATTGCCGGTTATACTTCTCAACAACTGGCGGATGCGTTACCGGCAGCGGTTGACGGACTTAAACGCCGAGGCGTGGAAGTGAATGCGAAAGAGCATTCGGTACAGGCTGAATATGTGGATACCGCAACGAAACGTAAGGCGCTGGTAACTATCTATATGCCGCCGTTGGCTAACGGGCAGCAAGCCACGAGTGAAAATGAACTGGATGCCGCTGTTGCCAGTTCTGAGAAAGAGATGTTACGCCAACGCATTCGACCAGAAAAAAAGGAACTGGTTGCGGAGGGCGCACCTAAATTCCGTTGTCTGCTGACGATTCTGAATGACCAGGTGGTGCACTCACTGTGTTCAGCTGTGGTTAAAGGCCGGGTGGTGGAAATCCAGCCGGTAACACTGGTGGATAATAAAATGTTTGAACCGGCGCAACAGCGTCAGGCCAGTGCGGTGTTGGCTATTGGGAAAAACCTGCTGACACCAGCCAAATAACAGACTGCAATGTGAGCGTGTAGCCCTGCCTGATGGCGGGGTTTTTTTGGTCTCCTCCCGAAACTTGATGAAAAAAAATCATTTTTGATTTTTATAAATCACTATTTCAATAAAAATGTGACAAGTATCACGTTTTGTTGCTGCAAAAAAACCAATTATTTCCGATAAATAAAAATATGCGTGCAATTTTTTCACGATGTTATCACCCAGTTGGAGACGTTAAGGATGAGTGTGTTTGGGAATTATCTGAGGAATCTAAAGATCTCTCACAAGCTGTATGGCGGATTTGGCATTGTGTTGCTGCTGGTTATTTTGGCGTCAACTTTTAGTTCGGTTCGTTTTTTCATGATTCGGGACTTGTATAGTAAAAGCTCGATTATGAATGAAATGGGAAATTTTATTGATCTCACCCGAATTTCCCGAATTAAATTCGCCTATACCCTCAATAACGAAAACCTCACCAATCTGGACAAATATCTTGAGCAAGCTCGTCGGTTAAATGAAAAAGTGAATGCACTGAATTGGGATGAGACTTACCAGAATGATTTTAAAAATGTAGCGCAGGATTTCACCGATTACGGCAAAAATATTGATCGTATCAAAACCAGTGTTAATGGTATGAACGAGGTCACAAAAGACATCACGGCGCTTGACCAGAAAGCTGCCCTGAGCGATGTGCTTTACACCAGCTCTAATGATATCAATCTGTTACGCCAGTATCATCAGACCAGCATACTCTATGCACAACTGGTGGATAAAGTGCACTTGTTGCAAAAAGAAAACAGCGACGCTGCGTTCAAAGCCATGCAGAGTGTTTATGAGCAGGCGAAAAAATCCTTCGATAATCTGAATGGGGCACTTCCTGCCGAGTTGAGAAATAGCGTCAGCGAGCTTGGTAACCGAATTGAGCATTACAACCAGAGCGGGGTGAAATATAGCGATAAACTTAATCAGTTAAGAGCGTCTGATTCCGATCTCAGGGCAATTGGAGATAAATTGATTAATGACATCGGTGTGATTCTTAAAAAAATTGGTGCCCGTAATAACGATGTTATCGAGAATTCAGTGTTCCAGACGGTCATTTCTGGTATTGCCGCTGTGATTATGGGGGTATTTATTTCCTGGTCGGTCACTCGCCAGATAACCCGACCGGTGATTGCTAACCTGAAACTGGCGGAAAAAATTGCCGGTGGTGACTTGTCTGCCAGTGTGACGGTAGAGCGGCATGATGAGCTGGGGCAACTGACCCAGGCTATGATGTTAATGACTGAAAAGCTGCGTCAGTTGATTGCCGATATCCGGCACAGTGTCTACAGCGTGGCGAAAGCCTCTTCGGATATCGCAGCCGGCAATAACGACCTGTCTTCGCGTACTGAGCAGCAATCGTCGGCCATTGTGGAAACCGCCGCCAGCATGGAACAACTTACCGCCACAGTGAAAAATAATGCCGACAATGCCCGCCATGCCAGCCAGATTTCCGAGCAGGCATCTGATAATGCCAATCGGGGCGGTGAGATTATTCATAAGGTCATTCAGACGATGGATGACATATCCGGCAGTTCGAAAAAGATTTCTGATATTACTACCGTCATCAACAGTATTGCATTTCAGACTAATATCCTCGCGCTTAACGCTGCGGTAGAAGCGGCACGTGCAGGGGAACAAGGGCGTGGTTTTGCCGTCGTCGCTGGCGAGGTGCGCAATCTGGCACAACGGAGTTCTCAGGCGGCCAAAGAGATTGAAGGCTTGATCTCAGAATCGGTTTCACGGGTTAGCACGGGTACGGTGCTGGTTTCGGATGCGGGAAGTGCAATGGATGATATTGTGTCGTCCGTCAAGCGGGTACACGACATTATGGGGGAAATCGCTTCCGCGTCGGATGAGCAAAGTCGCGGCATCGCGCAAATTGGCGCGGCGGTGTCAGAAATGGATACCACTATTCAGCAAAATGCTGCGATGGTGAATGAGTCGTCCGCGGCGGCGAATTCACTGGAAGATGAAGCAGCGAAACTATCACGGCTTGTGTCGGTATTCCGTCTGTCGGCGCAGGATGAACCACAGGCCTCAGGTTATATGGCTGGTCATCCGCGTCTTGCTGATACCGCCAGTCGGCCAGCGATATTGCCGGTCAATCGTTCAGCCAGTGTATCAGCGGATAACTGGACAACGTTCTGAGTCTTGTTTTCAGGATGACGAGTAAAAACGGCAGGCCTGATGGCCTGCCGTTGCGTGTTATAGGGGGATATTTGAGCGTTCTATATTCAGCCTGTGATGCGGTCTACCCTGATGCCGATGATGCCGATGATGACGTGAAGAAAATAGGGCAATGGGAAAAACGGCGAACCGGGCGGTGCGCCGTCGGGTGCGTTAGCGCAGGTTTTGCGGGAAATTGGCCGGCAGATCGCTGGCGGGGCAATTGATAACGCTATTGTCGTTTTCGCCACAGTCGCGCACAAAAGTGATGGTAGCGAATTCGTCAATCACTTCAGTCGGGTAGGCCGGGCCTGCCGTACGATAGGATTCCATCAGCGGAATGTGATCATTCTGGAAGCACACGGTTTTTTCCGGATTGTTGATCACCCAGCGAGGGAAGAATATGGTGCCGTGGAAAATCCGGTCACCCAGATTGACGATCAAACTCACGTCGGTACCGGTTGGTTCGGTCCAGGATATTTTGTAGACGTCGCGGGCGACGCGGGCGATAAACACCTGCTGATCTTTCACCCAGCGGTTGGCCACAATACCGCTATGAATGCGGTAATCCAGCGTGTGGTCATTTTTCACGTAGATCTCGTAATTCCAGCCGTTGTCGTAGGTATAAACCAGATGTTTTCCCACAAAACCGCTGAGATCCTGTTTGTCGAAATTGCTCATACTGTTTTCCTTTTTGTTGGCTGGAGAGCAGTATAAAGACGAGTTAAGTTGATGAATAACACTGTTTTTAGCGCTAATTGATTTGATAATTAGATGAATAAAGAGATGAACCGAGCGTGATGTGAAGGGCAGTTGAAACATGATGTTGACGAAAACGACACTGGAACAATGGACACTGCTACAGGCCGTAGTGGAGTTGGGTGGCTTTGCCCCGGCGGCACAAGCGTTTAATCGCAGCCAGTCTTCAATCAGTTATCAATTGTCGTTGATGCAGGAGCGGTTGGGGGTGACGCTGCTGGAACCATCCGGACGTCGGACGGTGCTGACCGCGCAAGGGCAGCAACTGCTGACGCAGGTGATTCCGCTGCTACATGCCTTTCAGGCGTTAGAATGGCGGGCGGATGTGCTGCGCAGAGGTGGGCGAGCGAGGATCGATTTGGTAGTGGACAGCATTTTCCCCAAACCGACCTTGTTTTCTGCGCTGCGCACCTTCCAGTTGCGTTATCCACATACGCAGGTTCATCTGATGGAAGTGCTGCGCAGCGAAAGCCGGGCGCAACTGGCGGGGTATCAGGCAGATATCTGGTTGATTTCCCAACCGTGGGAGGGCGTGAATCGGGGGCGATTGCTGATGGAAATGGCGTTTGTGGCCGTCGCCCGGTCTGACCACCCGTTGCACCAACTGGCCGCACCGTTGTCGTTTGCGGATCTTGGCGCGTATCCGCTGATTGAAATTATTGATAGACAACAGCAGAAAGACAGTCTGCATAAACCGGCCAACGCTGAAAACTGGACGTTTACGACGGTGGAGGCGGCGTTGGAAGCGGTAATGCATGGCGTTGGCTACGGCTGGATGCCGGAAACCCGTATCGTATCTGGGCTGGCATCGGGTGAACTGAAATTATTGCCATTACCGCAAGGTGGGCGGCGTTTTACGCCGCTGTATCTGGTAGTGGAGGAAGAAAAGCAACCCTGTGATACCGAAGTCGCTACGCTGGTATCATTGCTGACGGAAGCAACTGCTACGCTGAATTCTGAGTGACATTGTCACTTTTACGGCAGTACACACTGCCGTAAAACCGAATTCAGGTAAAATAACGTGCTTTTAATGGCATTAACGCCGCACCCAGCACCGCCGGGTCGTGCTGGATCTGGCTCAGCAAGAGTCGCGGATAATGAGCGGCATGGCCATACCGAGGCGGCAGCTCGGTTGGCGGTACGCTGAGCAGCATCTCACCTAATGCCATCGGCAGTTCGCCGCCAAACACGATGGCGGCAGGGTCTACTACCGCACGCATCGCATCAATCGCCCGATTCAGGTAGGGCCTGATTTCTTCCACCCAGTCGCGTACACCCGGCCATTGCGGGTCGAACTGCTGGCGCAGTGTGCTCACGTGTTGGATATCGATACCGTGCGCGTTGAGCCGCTTGAGCAACTCTCCCAACGCCGGCCTTGAGTGGAATTCCTGTTCGGTATAAATACGGCTGATTTCCCCGGCATTGCCGAACGAACCGGAAAAGGGTTGACCGTTAAGGATAAGCCCTGCGCCAAAGCCATAGTTGAATGACAGGTAGCCAAAGGTTGGGTAGTGCAGGCCTGCGCCCAGTACGGATTCACCAATCGCACCGGTGGTGGAGTTGTTCTCCGTCCAGACGTTGAGATCAAACAGGGTTTCCAGTTCGCTTTTGAGATCAACCAATGACCAGTCGCGCAGCGGCTCCGGTGCATTGAACAACCGGTTATCTCCTATCAGATAACCGGCGATGGCAAACCCGACGCCCACAACGGCTGGCGCAGGAATAGCATATTGGTGCAGCGCCTTACGTACCCGTTCTTTTAGCGTAAACATGGCCCGCGTACGGTCATCCAGCGGAATATCCAGCGTTTCTTCGTGCAACACCTGGCAACTGAAGTCACACAAGCAAAATGCCAGCGTATCGGTATTCACCGAGATGCCGATGCTGTAACGCGCAGCTGGTGCCAGTTCCAGCGCCGGGCTGGGTTTGCCGCGCCCGTGTACGATGTTTTCGCCCAGTTGCAGCAATCCGCGCTCCAGCAGGCTATCAATAATGCGATGCACGGACGGTTGGGTGAGATTGGTCTGCGGTGAAATCGCAGAACGCATGATGCTTCGGTGACGTCGGACAATATCCAGAATCATGCGTTCGTTCACGGTGGCACTTTCGTTATCGTGAAGTATTGGCCGCATCAGGGACAGACTCCCGCGCGTATGCTCATAGTGTGTAGATCCTTTTTATATTGCCAGATTGTGCAGTTAGCCTCTGGTTCATAATGGCATATTATAAATTAGATAATGTCAATAATTAAACATTATGAATGATAATTACATTTTTCATCGTATACAACCTGATAAATGAAGTCGATTGTACCTGCATTTATAGGTTATTTTTATATATTCATTTACATATCAGTTTATTATTTCATTCACTTCCAGTGACATATTCGCAACATATCTGTCATCATTATTATGCATAATGCATTATAAATTGAATTGGCAGTGTTTTTACCTTGTGGAATAGGCGCGTTGCGACCTACTGGAGAGCATGTGAATGGGTAGACTGGAAGTAGAACGTGCCAGCGTGGCTTATGGCGATGTGCCCGTTCTCAAGGGAGTATCGTTCGATGTTAATGAAGGCGAATTCGTTACCTTGCTGGGACCATCCGGGTGCGGCAAAACCACGTTATTGCGTGCTATTGCCGGGTTTGTGCCGCTGGACGACGGACGCATCTGTATTGGTGGACGAAACATGAACGGCCTGGAGCCGGAAAAGCGCAATACGGCGATGTGCTTTCAATCCTATGCGTTGTTTCCGCATCTGACGGTATCGGAAAACATTGCTTTTGGATTGCAACAACGGAATACACCACGGGAGACACTAAGCCACCGGGTAGTGGAAATGGCGCTGACCGTGGCAATGGCCGGGCATCTGGACAAATTACCTGCTCAGTTATCAGGTGGGCAGCAACAGCGGGTGGCGCTGGCGCGCTCAATGGCAGTGCGACCGGATGTGATGCTGTTCGATGAGCCGCTATCCAATCTGGATGCCCGGCTGCGTGAGCAACTGCGGTTACAGATCCGCACTCTGCAACGTAAACACGGTTTTACCGCGGTTTATGTCACGCATGACCAGGCTGAAGCACTGGCAATGTCCGACAGGGTGATAGTCATGCACGGCGGCAGTATTATTCAGACCGGCACGCCGCAGGAAATTTATCACCAGCCAGTCAATCGCTTTGTCGCTGATTTTATTGGTACGGCCAACATCATGACAGGCACGGTCACATCGCGGGATGACGATAACGGATACTACCGGGTGGTGACCGCATTGGGTGAATTCGTGGTGACGTCGGATGATCCGCCAGCTCATGAGCGTATTTATCTATGCTGGCGTCCGGAAAAAGCCTGTCTGCTATCAACGTCTGCGCTGGGGCAGAACATCTTTGCGTTGCGCGTTAAGCGCCATACCTTTCTTGGCAACCTGACGGACGTCGAAGGTTGTCTTCCCGATAACAATACCCTGTGTTTCCGCATCCAGTTGTTGGGATACCAGCCGCTACTGGAGGGTGAAACCTACTATTTTTCGCTGGCGCCAGATGCACTGCGGTTCTTGCGCGAGGGGGTGGCATGAGATCGCCGTTCATGGCCTATCTGTTGATACTGCCGGGGGTGGGAATCATCGTGCTGGCGATGGGGGCGGTGTTGTGCATGGCGTTTTCTCAGTCGTTGGGTTTTTTCAATTTTGCCGGCGACAGTGGGTTATCGCTGCGTTTTTGGCAAGTCATGCTGACTGACGAGCAGCTGTGGCGCTCTTTTTTTTATTCGGCACGTATTGCGTTGCTCAGTGCGGTGTTGTCGGTGGCACTGGCTTATCCGTTGGCTATCTGGCTGCGCAAACCGTTTCCGGGGGCGATGACGCTGCGCGCAATGTTAAAAGCGCCGTTGCTGGTGCCGGGGCTGACGGCGGCGTTTTTGTTCGTCAATTTCATTTCTTATCAGGGATTTCTCAACGTGGTGATGTTACGGCTGGGGCTGACGGAACGGCCAATTCGTATGCAGAACGACGCCAACGGTATCGGCGTGATTCTGCTGCAGGTCTGGAAGCAGATGCCGTTTGCGCTGCTGTTGTTGAGTGGGTCGGTGCAGGCCATCGGAGAAACGGTGCTGGAGGCTGCCCGGAATCTTGGTGCTGGCGTATGGGTCCGCTTTCGCCGCATTGTGCTGCCGTTAACACTACGGGCGTTGCAGACGGCGATGATGCTGATCTTTATCGGCGCGGCTGGCGACTTTTCTTTTCAGTCAGTCGCGGGTCCGGTCAACCTGTATTCCATGTCGCAACTGATGTTCCGCGTACAGCAATCAGGAACTGACGGCTGGAATCAGGCGGCAGTGGTGGCGATGATGTTGATGCTGTTGTCGCTGGCAGGGGCCGGGCTGTTGGCAATGGCCGCCGGTGTGGTTGTGCGCGGCATGAGGGGATAATCAATGCAACAAACAGCCATTAACCGACTCAATCGCCTGCTGGTGGTGCTGTTCCTGCTGCTGGGGTGCCTCTGGCTGATTCTGCCGTTCGCCATGGCGGTGCTATGGTCACTGGTAGACCCCTCTCACCCTTGGTCTTACCCACATGTATTTCCGCCGGTGTTGTCGTTGTTGCGTTGGGTTGAGTTATGGAATAACACTTCATTGCCCGATGCGTTGCTGCACAGTTATCTGCTGGCACCGGTAGTGACGTTGACATGCCTGTTGCTGGCAATGCCGACCGCCTATGCGTTTGGCCGTATGACGTTTCCCGGCAAAGGGCTGGCGCAGGTGCTGACGTTGTTGCCGATTGTGCTGCCGGGATTTGTGGTGGCGGTGTTCTTCTCCTCGCTACTGATACGACTGGGGGTATATTCCCGCTTTATGGGGATTTTTGTCGGCCATACGGTGCTGTTTCTGCCGTACGCCATTCGTATTTTGAGTGTCTCTTTTAGCCAGGTTCGGCAGGATCTGGTGGATGCGGCGCGCAACCTGGGGGCATCCAAACGGGATGTGTTCCGGGTCGCCTACTGGCCATCGCTCCAGTCTGGCGCTATGGCGGCGATAATTATGGTGTTTATCCTGTCGATTGAAGAGTTCTCCGTCTCCTACATCGTCGGAGCGCCTGACTTTGTCACCGTACCAACCATTCTCTATTCATACCTTGGCTACAACTTCATCCGGCCCAACGCGGCAGTGGTGTCTCTGATTCTGGTGGTGCCCAACGTCGTGCTGATGCTGCTGATGGAGCGCTGTCTCAAAAATGTGCCCGTGTCAGCCTTCGTCAATAAAGGATAGCGATGATGCGGCTTAACCATTCAGGGGAGTCTTGTATGCGTATTCGATTTACGTTGTCGGCCCTGCGCAAGCTGGCGGCGTTGCCGTTATTACTGTTGCCGTTGTATCAGGCGCAAGCTCTGGCGGCAGATTTGAAAACGATGTCCTGGCAGGAAGTAGAGGCGCAGGCGCGTAAAGAAGGGCAACTTACCTGGTTTAACTGGTATTACCAGGATCGACTGCGCGATGAAGTTAAAGCGTTTGAGAAACAGTATGGCATCCGGGTCACCATTCCGGATGGCGAAGCAGCAGCCAGCATCAATAAGCTGCTGGCGGAGCAGAACCGTCAGCAAGGAGATATCGATGTCATATCGGTAGGCGGTAGCCAGTTCGGGCTGCTTAACGGTCCCAGACTGTTCTGGGGACCGCTCACTTCCCGCTTGCCAGCTGGCGATAAGCTGACCTATCAGATAGAAGGGGTCGATACTCAGGGTTATGCCGTTGCGTTTTGGGCTAATCAGACCGTCATTGCCTACAATTCAGCACGCATCAATGCTGCCGCCTTGCCGCATTCATTACCCCAGTTCGAACAGTTTCTGATTAAGAATCCCGGTGAATTCGTCTTTAACGTGGAAAATGGCGGTTCTGGCCCGGCGTTTATCGAATCTATTACCCGTGCGTTGGTCAGCAATGTTGACTACCGCAACGGCAGTGTCACGCCGGAGATACTGCAACGGCTCACGCCGGCCTGGCAGTGGTTCAACCGTTATAAAAATAGCCTTGTCATCAGTGCGTCTAATGCCGATAGCATGACCCGGCTGAATGCCGGCGAATTCAAACTTGCCGCCTCATGGGAGGATCTGGTGCTCTCTCTGCAACACAAAGGTGAAGTGTCGCCGGACATCAAGTTCTACCTGCCTGATTTTGGTATGCCTGGAGGCGGTAATGTGGTGGGGATTCCGGCCAACGCCAAACATAAGGCAGCGGCATTACTGTTTATTCACTACTTGACGCAGCCAGAAACGCAATTGCGTTTTCATACGCAATTCGGTACCGCACCGCTAATGCCAGCCGGGGAAGAGATATCTGCGACAGACTCGCTGGATAGGTCGCATAGCTTTGCCTGGGCGGCCAAACCCTTGGGTGACGAAATTAAAAAACAGTTTATTCAAAACGTGATGCTGAAATGACATCACGATGCCTTGTTATGACGTCTGAACAACCTGTTTGTATCTGATGCGGGCAAGGCAACATGTCCATTGGTTCAACATACTTTCTTACTTAACACCGATGCATTGAAACACCAGGGAAACCATTATGTCTGATGCTGTAACTGATTATCTGCGCCGTCAGCGCGTGGTAAATGATGCGTTAATCGCCCACCGTGGCGCTTCTGCGTTGGCGCCGGAAAATACGCTGGTCGCCATGCACAAAGCCGTGCTTTGTGGCGCGAAGTGGCTGGAGGTGGATGTCAAACTAACCAAGGATGGTCAGCCGGTGATCATCCATGATGATCGGGTAGATCGCACCACCAACGGTCATGGTCTGGTCGCCGCGTTGACTCTGGCGGAGATTCGCCAACTGGAAGCGCGTGCGCAATTCGGTGAGGCATTTGCCGGTGTGACTATCCCGACGTTGCCGGAGCTTATCACCTGCGTGCTGGAGTTGGATGTGGGGTTGCAGCTCGAACTGAAACCAACGGCGGGAGATGACGTAGAAACGGCGGAAGTGGCGTTGGGGGTGCTGAAGATGTGGCCAGCCAACCGTCGTGATCGCCTGTTTCTGTCGAGTTTTTCCGTTCGTTCGATTCAGACGGCGGCGCGCTTGATGCCGGATGTGCCACGCGCCTTTGCTGTGGTAGTGCCGCCGAAAAAACCGGTAGCGTTATTACAGGAAACACATTGTCAGATATTGCACTGTCTGGCGGAACTATTGGATGACGAAGCCCAGCACATTTTGTCAGACAGTGGTATCGAATACGCGGTGGCGGTTGTTAATGACGCCGCTCAGGCCCGGCGCTTTCTGGACAATGGCGCTCAGACGGTGCTGTCTGATATTCCTGACTTGCTGGGCTAGTAACCGGAGGATGTGATGTCTGATTTGCAGTTGCGCTTTGAAACCGCCAATACCGTCATGGAAGAAGCCACGTTGTTGGCGAGACAGTTATTTGCCCGGCGTGACACTGTGGTGGTTGAACAGAAATCCGCCAATGATTTTGTGTCGGATGCGGATCGTCAGGTAGAGCAGTTAATCCGTGATCGCCTGCGGGAAGTGTTTCCTCAGGACGCGATTCTGGGTGAGGAAATGGGGGGCGAAGTCGGCGACAGTTTCTGGGCTATCGATCCGATAGATGGTACCACCAACTTTTTGCGTGGCTTGCCGTTGTGGGGGATTTCACTTGGCTACATCGAGAACGGGCTGGCGATGGTAGGGACTATTGCGTTGCCGATGATGAACCTGACGCTGTCTGCGGCAATTGGGTGTGGCGTATGGCGTAACGGAATGCCTTATCGCCGTCAGGTGCCATTCAGCGAAGTCCGGTTAGTGGCACTGGGTGAAAGCAATAATTGGCCTGCGGCGGAAGTGGCCATTCTGGATGGTTACCTGCGTGATGAGGGCTGGGCGGTGGCTCGTTATCGTTGCGCCACAGTCGGATTGAGTTTTGCCGCGTTGGGCTTTACTGATGGTTACGTGGAAAAAAACACCAGCATTTGGGATATCGCTGCCGGGGTGGTTATCTGTTCAGAAGCCGGACTGGTGGTGAAGTATCGGGGAAATTATGAGTCAGGGGGGATGCATGTCGCTAACGCTATCCCCGATGTTCAACAGATAGTGGAGCCGTTTTTCAGTCTCTGATGTACGTTTCCCCAAAAAAAGCACCGCCAGACTGGCGGTGCGGGGAGAGTGATGGTGCAGAAGCGGTTATTTATTGATGAATGACCGCGGTTTTGACGGTGCGGCAGCCAGCGCGGCCTGAATACGCATCGGGTTGAAATAATGACGCATCAGCCGAATGCGGTGATCGCTGGTGAATTCATAACGTATCGCCCAGTCGTAGCTGTAAGGGACACGGGTAGATTTGGTGATCCCTTGTTGACTGCCGTAAGCCATTGCCTGATTGTCGCTGAAGAAGACTTTTTCCACCACTTCGCTGCTGAATTCCACTGTCTGGCTCATCAGCGACCAGAAGCGTGAGAAACCTTCGTGACCATAGAAAACGCCGGTATAGGGGACATCTACCGGACCGGTCATATCCCACACCAGTTGTTCGCTCAGGCAAGCCAGCGCCATTTGCAGATCGCCTGCAATATAAGCCTGGGAGAGTTTTTCCAGCGTGGCCTGGTTGTTGGAGAACGTCACTGCCTGACTCTTGGACTGGAAGCGCGGCGGCGGCGGCGGGGTATACTCGAATGTCGGCGCCGCCCGATACGCGTTATCACCGGGGAACGGGTGGGTAACAATCGCGCGAAAATCTTCACGCAGCGACCCCATCGCCATTACCGTTGGGGTGAGTTTTAGTGGGCGACCAGACAACGCCAGTTGCAGGTTTTCCAGCAGTTCGCTGTAACGGCGGTTGAAACGCACAATCGCCTTGCGTAGCTCACCTTCCGGATAATCACTGATCTTGGCCGCACTATGGGTTTTGACTGCTTTATCCCATTCGATAGCCAGGGGTTCGCCGGTCGGGCCGCTGGCGATGGTGTCGCCATGCGCATACAGGCGTTCACAGTAGATTTCGTTGAATCGGTAGTAATGCGGCACATTATTTTCATCGCCTTGCCAAATATTGTGCGGCGAACCTTCGCCCTGATCGCAAATCTGACGCAGCGTTTTTACCGCGCTGTCCAAATCGACAACCGGCGTGATCTGGCCGTATGAGCCGTGACAGAATTGTTCCGATTCAATCTGACGTGTGGGATCGCCACAGAATACGGCTTTTTCGCCAAAGGATTCTACCGCTGCACGCAGGCGTGACTCGATGTAGATATAGTATTCGCCGATGGACATGTCACTGCAGACATGGCTGGCTACCACTTCCGGGCGGACATATTTGGGGTGTTCGATTTGCATCGCCTGATGTATGGCGTGTTGGGAAAACGGATGTAACTGAATTTCCATGTCTTCAATGCCGAACGGCAACGTGGCTGGGTAATCAGGCATGAAGCTGGGGCTATTGATCTCCGGTGTGCCGCCTACCGCGTTAAGCAAGTTGCCGACCATCACGAAGTGCAACATTTCTTCAATCACAACGGAGTGGATGACGTCGGGAACTCGCGGATCGATATCATCATCCACGGTATAAAGCATGGTCAGGTAAGGGGGAATGACCGCGTGCTCCAGCACCATGGCCTTTTGCAATAGATCACGGATGTCATCCAGTTCATGGGCCAAATCCTTGTGACTGTTTAATTTAACGTAGCCCTGTTCCCTGAATGTAGTTTCCAAATCGTGCTTTTGGGTTTGTTCGTTTAAGTTCATGGTGTTATTCCGTCTTAGTCAGTAACAGCAGTGACGAAGTGTGTAGTTAGTCTTATCTATTTATTCCTAGCATGAAACTTGAATATCATCATCTTTTGTAGCGTTTTTTTCGCGTTTAACGTGTGCTGGCACACATTCTGTCCAGTTCGGAAAGAATTGTGTGCGCTGCCCATAGCGTCAGCGCTGCCAGCGTCAGGGTTGGCGGCGCTGTTCCCATGCTAACCATGTTTCCGGCGCCTACCAGATAGAGATTCTTATGAATCCAGCTACGCTGCTGGCGATCAACCACCGAATGATGGGGTGAATTACCCATACAGTGGGTGCCGGCGATGTGTCCGGCGCCAACAAATGCCAGCGGCTGTCCCTGACAGGTAAAATAACCTGGTTCAGTGGGCGAATAGTGGCTGTGATCACGAATACCGATGTGCCGGAAAATCTGGCGCATGACACAGCCTGCGCGAGCAATGCCGGAGCGGGTATACAGCGATAAATCGTAGTGAATCACCGGGCGGTAATTGCCCAGCGCATCGCGGTAGTCAGGATGAATCGTTACCCGGTTATTGTATTCAGGCAGTTGTTCTACCAGACAGCGGGCGCTGAATTGCCGTGACAGCCGTTCACGCATCTGGCTACGTAAGCGGGGACCGCACAACGGTTCATCGAGTAGCTGTTCGACATCCTGATAGAGCGTGTTGACCGGCCAGCGCCAGCCGTCGTTGCTCAATTCAATGCGAAATGCCGCCCGATTCGCTCGCGCCGGGCCGCCTCGCAAGGCTTCAATTCCTGAGGTGGTGAGCGGGCCACGCATCGGCCACAACGGCATATCGGCCCGGCCCCATACCGGCAGTACCGGGTGGTCCATCAGATGCCGTCCTACCAGATCATTGCCTTTACAAGCGCCGGATGCCAGTAGCAGAACCGCATTGGCGATGGCGTTGCCGGCCAATACATAACGCCGGGCACTGACGGTATGTAGATGATGTAACGCGGTTTCATGGTGCACATAATGACGAAACTGGATGCCGGTAATAGCGTCTGTGGATGGGTCAATCAGCAACTTGTGTGCCACGCTACAGGTAAGAATATCCAACAATGCCGGATCGGCATCTTCCAGTGTTTTCAACGCATTGTAACGCGCTTGCGTTGGGCACAGCGGCGTGCAGTGACTGCTGCCGGTACAGCGTAAGCCGAGAGGCGAACCGCCTGCCGCACCGCGGGGGTGATAACCGTGGCCATGGTCATAACCGGGGTGGGGCACGCCATTACGGGCTGATGGGGTGCTGCGCAAAGGTAACGGTATTGAGCGCCCGTCTTCCATGATAACCATGTCGGTGAGGCGATGTGCCAGCTGTCGGTCACTCCAGGCAGGCGGCAGCCCTTGCATCGGATAGACATAATCTGGTGGAAAGCGAATGCCCAGATAAGCCTGCTCCTCCACATTGGCCGATACCCCCAGTTCATATTCGGCGGCCCGATACCAGGGTTCGAGGTCGTTATAACGCAGTGGCCAGTCCAGCCCGATGCCATAGCGACTTTGCAATTCGAAGTCTTCCGGCAGCATACGCATGGCGCTGCCAAGCCAGTGCAGCGAAGTACCGCCAAGTTGCCGGCAATAGGTAGAACTGAACGGCAATGGTCCCCGTTGCACCAGATAGCCGCGATCGTCATACCCATCAGGTATTAACGGGTGCAATGCCGTATCGTGCGGCACCGGTGCATTGACGTTATGTGGGCTGGGTACCTGATGGTTTTTATCCGCCCGTTGGCGATAGCGCTGCAGTGTATGCCGGTAGCCGGTGTAATGTTGATTCTGTGCGTCGCCGGCTTCCAGTATCAGGCAGCGTTTTCCCCCATGGGTCAGGGTTTTGGCCAACAGTGAACCAGCGATGCCGCCGCCGACAATCACCACGTCGTAATCAGTCTGTTCAGCCTGATGAGGGGTGACGAAATTCATTCGTGTGCTCCCCATTCAGCCGTCGGTGGTTCGGCCCAGGCGCCGAATTCCTGTTGACGGATAGCCTGAGGATGAGCATGGATGGCCTGCCAGATCAACGCTTCGCGCCAGGCGGCATCGCTAAGGAATGTGGCGGTGTCGTTCGGTGCCGGGCTAACGGGAACCCATTGTCCGGTATACCACAACCGCAACAAGCTGCGTGTGACCGGGCCGAGCGACGACGATGTCAGTACTGTGGCTTGCAGCCAGTTGAGCCGTATCGCTTCGTCATCCGGTTGTGCCGAAAAATCGTGCTGCAGTTGCCTGAACGGTATGGCAGCAGCCTGTTGCAGCCAGGTGAAATAGTCATGGGCCAGCCCAGTTCCGGTCAGCTCAAATCGGCTAAAACCGGTAAGCAGGGCGGAGAGCGTTAGAAAATCGTCGAATGCGGTGTCGGATTCACTACTGTTACTCATGATGCGTTACCTGTGCCATGTCGTGAACAGCCAAGAGAAAACCGCGCGTCTGTGTCAGGTATCAGACGTCGTGGAACGGGAAATGCATTATTTATCTCACTATTTATAGCAATCGTTTTACAGCGCCGTTAGCCGGTAAAGCGATCTCAGCAGCAGCCTGGTATGCCAGTACGGGGTTAGTCTGTATGTCTGGAACATACCTAACAGGTAACGGCAACCGGTATCCCTGGAAGTGGTGCCTTTACTGTTCTCTTTGGCAGAAAACAGAGCGGCATAAAGAAAGATGGTGGAAAAAGAACGGGGTGGCCTGTGTTCCTTTTTTGAATAAACAGTGTGTTTTAAACCGGGCGAATCAAAGAAAAAACATGACAATAACAATATTCGATACAACATGTGGTACAACTTTCGGAACAACAGTACGCACCCTGACTAAAACTATGACGTGAGCGCTGCATTTTTGCAAGATCAGCCTGATTTATAACGTGATGTTGTCGAAAGAATAAGCAAGGAAAACAATATAATTATTTGATTGCTTAACTTTTTGCACCATGGAATGGTGGAAGGCGGAGCGTAATGCTCCGCCCACGCGTTAGCCTTCAGTTGGTTTGATCAAACTGAGGATGGTTCCCAGCCGTTCACGCTGCTTGGGTTTGATATCACGACCAGCGGCGTAACCGGCGTTCTGGATGATCATCTCATTCAGGCCTATCAGCCAGTCATAGATGTAATACGCGGTATTGTTGACCGGTGTTGCCGATAACTTGGTCAGCCGTCGTGAGGAGCCAAAGTTGGCTGTCTGCTTCTCCGGTTTGGCAAAGATCTTGTTGCCTTTGTTGACGCGGCTATCTGGGCGCAGAGATTCCGATACTTGCTGAAAGCCCAGCCAGGCGACGAAGTCGCCGAGTACGTTGAGTGCACGTGACACCTGACGATCCGCCTTGCTTTCACGGTTAACCCCCAACTGCCCCGAATCCACCAGCATAATTTGTAGATCGTCCTCGATCCTCAATCGGACGCTGGCGGTGATCAACTCTTCCACCAACATTTCGATAGTGGGGCGATTGATGCCCAGCAATTCGATAATGGCGGTGTTTTCCGGCAGATTGCGCAGGTGGTTGACCCAGTACCGGTACAGATTACGGGCAAACTCTGTCTCGTAGCTGTGGTTTTCGGCTTGATCTTCATCGGTGTGTACCGGGGCGGCAAGCAGCGTTTTTTCTTCGCTGTCGGCTTGTTCGGTATCATTACTGAACAGGTCGATATCCAGTCCGACGCCAAACGGTTCGTAACTGACCAGTGGTACTGCTGTATCCGGTGTTTCCTGATAGGAGGCAAAGTTACGCTGTGGTTGCTCTTGCTGTTGCAGATACAGGCGGCGCAGCTCATCGCGGGAGGGCAGCAACCGTTCCAGCAATTCGCCGTGTACGCCGGTTCGGGTCTGCAACGCTTTGAGCATCGACTCAGCGATCCGTTGTTTGTGCGCCGGGTCATCGGCACCGCTTGGCTGATACCAGCTACCAAGCAGATTATCGGACAACTCACGCTGTAACTCGCTCAATTGTTCGTTGATGCGACCCAATTTGACCTCACGGCGAACTTCGGTATCCAGCCACGCGGCCATCCGGTTGATACCGCGCTTGTCCATTGCCAGCATAGTGCCCCAGGCATCACCGGGGTTGCCCACATAACGTTGTACCGCCTCATCGTTGTTTTGACCGTGGGTAAAACGCCGGTCATGGCGAGTTACCGCCCAAATCAGGCCGGGTTTACGGCGGCTGCGGATTTGCGGATTTTCCCCCTGAGTATGGCGTACCCAGAAATCCAACGCCCGACCAACATGGCGCACGTCCGCTTTGCAGGCGGCGGCAGTACAGACCATCAGTAGGTTCATTTCCTGATCGTCGGTATAGCGCTCCAGCAGATAGGCACGTTTGGCGCGCAGCAATGCACGAGACAGCGGGTGCGGTTTGAGTCGCAACAATCGGTCTGGATTCTCGTCGTCCGATTCGAATTCTGGCTCGTCCTGCAGGCTGAAACCTGGAAAATCGAGCAAATCGACCTGCCCGAACAGTGTTTCTTTGGGGGGCGATAACAGCGGAATCTGTACTTCAGCGGTCAGCATGATCAGTTCTGCCAGCGACAGCTCTACCGTTCTGGCGGCTCTGCCATTGACGATAGGGCGGACCTGCGCGCTGAGATCGGAAGGGCTGTTGAGGCGATCAAACTGATTGGCATTAAAAATGCCGCTGTCAGGTTGCAGCGCATCGTCTACCAGCAGGCTAATCGGCGCCAGTACTTTGCGTGCGCCGGACAATTGTTCCAGCGTGTGGGCAAAATGGCGGTAGAGTGAGGTATATTCCGCCCGCTCACCCCATAGAATCGAGAACAGGCTGGCGCGGTCATCAATACCGAGGTGCGGTGCCAGTTCGACCGCCAGCGGCCAGAATTTTCGCTCCAGTGGTTTTTGCCGCCGGGCGTCATGGCGCATCAGGTAATCCCATATCGCAACCACATCATCGCTGCTCAGCCCGGCTACGGGTTCCTGCTGGCGATGCCGCGACAGGGTTTTCAGGTGTTCGGCAATATGTTGCTCATCAAGTTCCGGCGCATTGTTCTGACTATCGTCCAGTATGAAAGCGTAGGCCATAATACGGGCGATGTCGGCTTCGTTAAGCAGTTGGAGTTGCACCGGGTTCGGGGTATTTTTGCCTTCAGCCTGCCGGGTAAAACGGGTGACAAAGGCCGGTTGCTGGTTATCTGGATTAATATTTTTCTGGTAATCCAGCGTCACACCGCCGACGGAGGTTTCGATGCGCCCGTTTTCTCCGCCAGCCAGTGAGGTCAGCAGGTAGGTTTTGCCGCCTTGCGCCAGCCCGAACATCCCCATGGCGATCTCTTTGAGTGATGAGTCAGACAACCCGCGGGCTTTGTTGCGGCAACGCCGCAATTTGATGATGAGCCTATCGGCTTCCATGTCCAGGCGGGGAACGTTACGCCGGGTTTCCTCCACCCAGGTGATCGCCTGATCCACACCTTGCGAAACGGATTGCAACTGGCGGCTGAGGCGGCTCGACAACTGTTTGGGCGTTAATGGTTTCATTTCTTGAAGACGCTCCCGCTATCGATCCAATAGTGTGCCGTGCCGGAAACCGTGCTGGACAAGGTATTCAGTTTTAACCTCAATTGATGTGGTGAAATGGTATGCCCGGAGCCTAGCACCGCATTGGCTATCTCGAAACGTTCTGGCGTCAGGTTATCGTCGCCCGGCACCACTTTCAGTCGTACATGCAGTACGCTGTCACCGGCGACCTTGCGAGCCAACTCCGGATCAACAATCGACAGCGAGTAGAGCGGCGAGGCGGGCCAGCGTTCGTTATCCAACTGGCGGAAACCGAGACACAGTGAACCACGTACTTCGAAACCGCTCTGATCGTCCAGCGTGAAATCCGCATCATCCAGATCAATATCGTTATAGTAGACATTATCAGCGGTGAGCGTGTTCGTGCTGTCCAACATGCCGAGGTAACGCACCGTGGAATAGGGTTCGAAATCCCCGGCTTTGAAGTAAAAACCGGGCAGGCGCAGATCCAGCGCCAGCAGACAGAGCATCGCGCCCACCGCCGCGGTAGATTTCGGATTTTCAATACGACCGCGTTTGTTAAACGGATACCAGTCGCTGGTGTGATAACCGTCCAGCGACATCATGCGGTTAATCGGCAACGGTTGCAGGTGGCGGAACAACGCCTGAATGCCAGGGAAACGAGATGGCCGACCGGTCAGCAACAGCACGTCGCAGGCATACAGCGATACCACTTCCGACATCAGACGCAGATGCTGGGTAATGCTCATGCGGTTAGCCAGAAACTCGCTGTGCAGCTTGCCAAGACGCAGGATCAGCGGTACCTGCAAAATATCGAACGGGCTTTCTTCGTCCGGCAGCTCGCGCTGAATCTCGTTGTTAACGTATTCCAGCACTTTACGCGTCGGTGTTTGCAGCAGTACTTCACCAAACGTGGTGTCGATTTCCGCATTGAGATCGAGCGGGTCGAACTGCTCGTAGGCTTCCAGAATCGCCTGGCCGATAGGAATGAACATTTGCAGCGTCACCTGCTGGCGTAGCGTCAACTGGCCGTCCATGCGGCCTTCGCTGCCAAACAGTCGGGTCATCAGGTTGTCCGGGCTGGTGACGCCGGCTTTTTTCAGCGCGGCTTGCAATGCAGGCAACACATACAGCTGGATCACGTCCAGCAGTATGTCATCGCCGGCGACTTTAAACCCTTCACGAAACAGCAGGCGGGGGATGATTTTGACATTGCTGCCGACGCCGTCGTCCAGCCAGTATTGAGTAATCGCCAGGTCGGTGGTGCCGCCGCCGATATCAATAGACGCGATGCGCAGGGTTTTCCCCGGTTGCTCATCATCCGCCAATTCTTTGTCTGGCCGCGCCATACTGGCGAAGAAAGCTTCCGCCCGGCCACCAAAATTCACCTGTGCTTCGTTATAGAGGTACACCATTTGCCCACAGGTGGCTTCATCCCACTCCATCTGGACTTCCGGCACCGGCACGCTGCTGTGGCGCTTGTCGTCTGCCGCCAGGAAATCTTCATCGGCGGGGTGCCAGCCCATCGCTTTCCATACCAGCCCTATCGCTTCGATCATGCGGCGGCGGAAGATCTCGCGCTCCGGTTTGGGCATCGCCGAGGGCAGCGTCAGAATAATATTGCGCAACTGCCGCGGCGCGTTGGTGTGAATCATTTTCAGGCGCTGAGTGGCGCTGTTCATTTGCATCAGCGCCTGTGCCAGCAGTTCGGAGAGCATGAACGTCATTACCGAGCTGCGGCTGTAGTGCGGGTCAAATACCGGCAGACGTTCGTCCAGCGGCAGGCTGAACAACGGCTGGCCTTCATCGTTGACCAGCATGGTCAACGGCATGGCGGTCGCTAACGGTTCTTGCTGGCGCGGGCTGGTGGTCTGACTGAAACGCCAGCCTGGCGCGTACGGCTCTTCATCCCACAGATAACGTCGTG
Organism: Dickeya sp. CFBP 2040; assembly: GCF_012273755.1. Classification (NCBI taxonomy): domain Bacteria; kingdom Pseudomonadati; phylum Pseudomonadota; class Gammaproteobacteria; order Enterobacterales; family Pectobacteriaceae; genus Dickeya; species Dickeya sp. CFBP 2040. The sequence continues at coordinate 15,315 of NZ_JAAVXH010000042.1, read as the reverse complement.
GGCTGGATATGCCGCTGGCGCCTTCGGTGCCCTGACGTTGCAGCGCCAGACGGCTGGCCTCGCGCCCGACACGGGTAATCGATGGCCAGACAAACGCATCGTCGCGTCCGCTTTCGAAGGAAAAGTTCTGTTTACCGAACCGCGCCTGTGCGAACTCCACCCGGCTGTCGAACAGTTCGTTGTACAGATAATGGGGCTGTTCCAAATCGCGGATCTGCAGTTCGTAGGTCTGCTTGAGACCGTTACTCTCGTCAGCGTGGTCTTCCACCAAAATTCCGGCAGTGTGGGAGTTGCCGACATCAAGAATCAGGTCCACATTGATGGCAGGTTCTTTCAGCGTACTGCTGGTGATACGAATCTCCGGCACATTTAACAGTGTCACCATGATATCCAGCAGATTCAGGTAATGCGCCTGATATTCGAACTCGCGCAGGTTCTGGCGAATATCGCGGGGCTTACGGTTTTCCACCGCCAGCGCCTGCTGGGAAAATGCTTCGCGTAGCCAGCCGTCCACCCAGGTCTGGTCGAGGAAATCGTCCAGTTCTTCACTGTGGTAAGCCAGTGTGAACAAGCGCCCGGCGTTGATGTCGTTTTCGCTGGGCGCCAGCGCTTCCAGATCGTGACTTTCCGGGTAAACGCGGGTATCGAACGCCAGACAAATGCGGTGAGTATTGCCGTCATCGTCTGGCTCAGCCAGTTCCAGCACTTGTACCCGCGCCCAGTTATCCGGGCCGCCCATGAAGGTGCGCGGTGGATTGAAGCGGAAGAAGGGCAGTGGCAACCACACGTTGCTCAACAAGTGCAGTGACTGTTCCAGCGTGTAGCTGGATTCCGGATTGACCGCTTCCGGCAGCACCTGCATTGCACTCGGCAATGTGTATTTTCCGTTGTGTTCGTTGTACGTCAGCCGCAGCAGCGGCCCGTTGGCGCTCTTGCGCACAAAACGATTAGCGAAGCCTGAACGCGCCGGCGTGAGCTTCAGTGCAAAATCAAGAAACTGAATACCGCTATTCTGAATCAGCGTAATCTGTTGTTTATAGTCTGTCAGGGTTGCCAGCATGGTTATTTGCTCTCACGCTTAATCGTCACCGGTAGCAAAGTATCGGCATCATAGCGGCCTTTACATTCCGCAGCCTCGCTCGATTCCTGGCGAGTACAGACGATTTCCGGCATGGGATAACGGGAACCATCGCTGCAGCGCGCTCGATAGCGGCTGTTGATCACCAGATTACCGGACTGATGCAACCCGGCTTCCACCTCGGCATGACAGGTCACATTCTCGCCGTAGGTAAAACGCACTCGGCCTTTGCCGTCTTTGATCTGGTAGCGGAGAACCGGTGGTTTACCGGTTAGCGGATTTTTCACCGACACGGTTGTCAGCCAGATGCCATCAAGGAAACGGATGGAACCGATTTTCACCGCATCGGCAGGCATCACCAGTGCACCCTTCGGTGCAGCGGCCAACACGGTGGGAGCTGTTGTTTCCGGTGCTTTTTCTGTTTTTTCTTCCGGTTTTTTCTGTTCGGCTACGGTGGTCTGCGGCAACAAGGTGGCGACATGCAGCGGCAGTTCCGGCTGCACAAGCGCCTCTGTTGGCGTTGCGCTCAGCGCACGTTTTTCCGGCTTGATAGCGGTGACGGCTGGTGGCGTGCTGCTTTCGGGCTGCGAGACGCAACCGCGGATCTGGAACGCCAGCGTTGCCAGCAGCGCGGCACCCGGCGCCAGCCACCAGATGTTGGTCCACATCCGGCGCGGCGCTGGCGTAGCTTGCACAGGCGCGACCGGCTCTGGAATATCTGCAATGATGACCGGTTCTGGTTCAACTGGTTGCGGCGGTTGCTCCGGTTCGGGATCGGCTACCTGAGTAATGACTTCCGGCAGTGGTTCCGCAACGGGTTCCGGGATTTCAACCGGCTCGACCGGACGCAGACACTCCAGCACATCAGCACGGGATTTTTTGCCCAGGCTGACGAATCCCCAGAAGGTGACAACCGGTTTATCATCCACCAGATAGACGTGATTGGAGCCAGGAAACTGGAACGCTTTGGATAGTAGCACCCCAAAGAGTTTCTGTGCCGGTTTGTCGGATTGACGCGCCCGTTCACTGATGGCGTCAACGGTGCTGAGATACTGTTCCAGAAGCGTCAACGCCTGTTCGCGTTGTTCGTCGCTGGCTGCCATCCAGGAGGTAATTTTACCGGAGAAGGGTGCATACCAGTCGATGCGGTCACCCTCTTCGTTCGGTTGCGGAATGGCCAGACAATCAGCGATAGGCTGTTGTTTGCGAAGACGCAGTGTTTCTCGTAATTGCAGCGCTGAAGCATAAACGGGTTGGCCGTTTTCTCCCAACGCAAGAAAATCGTCTAAATTTCCGCTGCGTAAAAATAATTTTGCCACGCCAAAGAGACCCTTTGTGATAAACCGTAAAGGCAGAAAATCATGTTCAATATCTGCGATTATAATTCTGATGAGCGCGAATCAAATACGTAAAGAAGTGACAAATATGACAAATATTTGCTCCATAAGCTCTCTGGGAAAGCAATATCGCATAAGTACGATGCGACTGGAACTAAAAAACCGGTCGCTGATGAGCCGCTAACACACCTGCGGAAAGCAGATGGCGAGTGTTCTGTGATGCTATCGACAATTTTATTTTAGATTAACCTTTCTGCGAGTACTTACTAAAAATGAATTTAGGCTTATGCTGCTGGAAAGAACTTCAGCTGGTATGGGCCTGGGGTATCCGGGTTAGGTGTGCAGTGGTTTTTCATTTAACGGGAGTAAACGATGTTTGCTATTACAGGAGCTACTGGCCAACTGGGCCGTCTGGTGATTGAGTCGCTGGCGAAGTCAGTACCGACAGCACAGATCGTTGCTGTGGTGCGCGACCCGGCTAAAGCCAATGGGCTGGCGTCGAAAGGGGTGCATGTACGTTATGGCGATTACGACCGACCGCAAACACTGGTCAAGGCATTAAACGGGGTAGATAAACTGCTGTTGATTTCATCTAGTGAAGTCGGCAAACGCGAAACGCAGCACAAAGCGGTAATCGACGCTGCCAAAGAAGCAGGGGTCAGCCTGATTGTCTATACCAGCCTGCTACATGCGGACACCTCATCGCTGGGGCTTGTGGTTGAGCATCTGGCGACGGAGGTGGCGCTGAAGGCATCCGGCGTTCCTTATGTGATTCTTCGCAACGGCTGGTATACCGAAAACTATGCCGCCAGTATTGCCCCGGCACTGGCACACGGGGCGTTTATTGGTGCCGCCGGCGAAGGCCGCATTGCTTCGGCGGCGCGTAGCGATTATGCGCAAGCGGCGGCTATCGTGCTGCAATTGAGCGGTCAGGAAGGGAAAATCTATGAACTAGCCGGTGATAATAGTTACACGCTGGCGGAATTTACTGCCGAGATCGCCCGGCAGAGCGGCAAGCCGGTGCAGTATGTCAACCTGTCACCAGCCGATTTTGCCAACGCGCTAAAAGGCGCAGGCTTGCCAGGAGGCATTGCCGATATGCTGGCTGATTCGGATGCGGGGGCGGAAAAAGGCGAGTTGTTTGATGATAAGAATGCGCTGTCAGCGCTGCTGGGGCGTCCGACAACGCCTTATGCCGAGGTCATTCGTAGTACGCTGGCATCGCTGTAATTTATTTTCATATCATGAAAAGTGGCGCGACAGATTACCGTCGCGCCACTTTTTATTCTGTGAATTTTCCCTACCGCCATGTTCTATCTGGTTTTTTTTTGTAACCTAGAAGCAGGGTAATAATTTGTCGATTTTTTTTTCGTATCGTTGTCTTTTTTTTCTATTTCACTAATCTATCTATATCTTCAGGTTATGCTGATTCTCAATTTGATAAACGCAATAACAAGGAACATTCCACAAAACGAAGGATTAGCGTTTAGCAAGTCGTTTATGAAAGTCACGGTTTGATCAACGGATGTCATCCCTACAAAGGACAACGCATCAGGCGTAAAACGAATTTTATGGAGGAAATGCTATGGCTTTATATAGTAAGAAAATCGATCTGTCTTCCGCATCATCTGGCGGTTATACCGGTGTGGCGGATGTCTATCAATTCTGGAATTATCACCACCGTGGGGATGGCAATATTGGCGATAAATCATCCTATACGCTGGAACAGGCGCGAGATCAAATAACCAGAGGCAATGTCACCTGGAATGGCGAAAACGTTTTCGGTAAACCTGCGGCACTGACTTACGCTTTTCTTCAGTCGGTTTCTGATGCCAACATGCCTGATAATTTCAAGGGTTTCGTCAAATTTAACGCTGCACAAATTCAGCAGGCCAAACTGGCATTACAATCCTGGGCGGATATAGCGAATGTGACTTTTACGGAAGTTAAAGATCCTCAACGCGCTACGATTAAATTCGGTAACTATACATTAACTTCGGATGGCTATACGGATAACGATAGTCAGGCATTTGGTTTCTATCCCGGTAATTGGAAGTGGGCTGGTTCAGCCTGGTTTAATTACAATCAGGCGGATAATCAACGGCCAGATATCAATGAATTTGGCCGTAATACGCTGGCGCATGAAATCGGTCATACGCTGGGGTTGTATCACCCTGGCGATTATGATTCTTCCGATGGCAATCCGGGCTATAAAGACGTGACCTACGCTGAAGATACCCGCCAGTTCAGTATCATGAGTTACTGGAATGAAAGTTATACCGGCGGTGATTTTCATGGTTATCATGCCGCTGCCCCGCTAATGGATGATATCGCGGCGATCCAAAAACTGTATGGTGCTAACATGACTACCCGCGCTGGCGATACGGTATACGGGTTCCACTCCAATGCAGGTCGTGATTTTTATACCGCGACCGACAGTAAAACACCGCTGATATTTTCCGTTTGGGATGCGGGCGGCAATGATACCTTTGACTTTTCCGGTTATAGCGCTAATCAGCGCATCAGCCTTATCAGCGAAACTTTTTCAGATGTCGGCGGATTAAAAGGCAATGTCTCCATTGCAGCGGGTGCGGTAATAGAGAATGCGATTGGCGGTTCAGGCAATGATGTGATTGTGGGAAATCTGTCTGATAATCGTATTGACGGCGGTGCGGGTAATGATGTGCTTTACGGTGATGGTGGCGCAGATATGTTAACTGGCGGGGCTGGTAAAGATATTTTTGTTTATGCTTGGGAAAAAGATTCACTCGCATCGGCACCGGATACCATTACTGATTTCCAGCGTGGCCAGGACAAAATCGACTTGTCCGCATTTAATAAGAATCATGACCTCCAGTTTGTCGAGCATTTCTCCGGCGCCGGAAACGAAGTGTTGTTGAATTGGGATGATCAATCTAATCAAACCAATATGTGGATGCATTTAAGCGGACACAGCACCGCTGATTTTATGGTTAATATTGTTGGTAAGATATTACAGCCGTCGGATTTCATTGTTTAAATACAGTGTGTTCGTTTAACGACAGTGTGAGTTTTTAACAAAAATAGAAAAAAATCTGTTATTTACAAGGCCATCAATAATGGCAGGCCATGCTTCATATGGATGAGCCTGCCATTATCAATATATTTAACCAGATAGCTTGAATCATGAATGGCGCGCTCTGATAACCGAATGATGGAAATATCATGAAAAAGCTGATTATTGCAACATTACTGAGTGCACTGAGTGGAGGATGTATGGCGAGCAGTCTGAGATTACCATCCGCAGCTGAGCTGAGCGGCGAGTGGGTATTGAGCAGCACGGAGCAGCACTGCGATATTCGGCTGAACACGGATGTGCTTGACGGCACTACCTGGACATTGACTGGCGACCACTCGTGCCTGCAGGCATTGCTGCCGCAGGCGCCGGTCGGCTGGCGACCTACGCCCGACGGTTTGACGCTGACGCAGGCAGATGGCTCGGCAGTGGCGTTTTTCAGCCGCAACCGCGATCACTTCGAACATAAGCTGACCGATGGCCGCGTTCGCACTTTGAAAAAGAAAGCCTGAAGGAGAGAGGCCTGCCGTGAATGTTTCTTCTGAGCAAGATCGTTCGTTATTCGGCGTACTGCGTCAGTTCCGCCGTAGTTTCTGGAGCGTCGGAATTTTCAGCGCCGTCATCAACCTGCTGATGCTGGCACCTTCGGTTTATATGCTGCAGGTGTATGACCGGGTGTTGGCGTCCGGTAATGGCGTCACTTTGCTAATGCTGACGTTGCTGATGGCAGGGCTGTGTGCCTTCATGGGAGCGCTGGAGTGGGTTCGCAGCCTGCTGGTCGTACGTTTAGGTACCCGTATTGATCTGGCGCTCAATCAGGATGTCTTTAATGCGGCGTTTGCCCGTAATCTGGAAGCAGGCGATGGTCGTGCCGGGCTGGCATTGACCGATCTCACGCTGTTACGCCAGTTTATTACCGGCAACGCCCTGTTCGCCTTTTTCGATGTGCCGTGGTTCCCGTTGTTTTTACTGGTGCTGTTTTTGCTACACCCGTGGTTGGGGTTGTTGGCTCTGGGGGGAACGGTGGTATTGGTCGCACTGACCTGGTTAAACCAGCGCCTGACCAGTCAGCCGCTGGCGGAAGCCAACCAGCAGTCGCAGCAGGCGACTCACCTGGCGGATGCGCAGTTGCGCAATGCCGACGTTATTGAAGCGATGGGAATGCTGAGCAATCTGCGTCGGCGCTGGCTGGCGCGTCATTATCGCTTTATTTCTCTGCAAAACCTGGCCAGTGAGCGTGCCGCCGCGGTCGGTGGGGCATCCAAGTACAGTCGCATTGCGTTGCAGTCGCTGATGCTGGGGTTGGGAGCATTGCTGGCGATTGAAGGCAAAATTACGCCGGGGATGATGATTGCCGGCTCAATTTTGGTTGGTCGGGTACTTAGCCCTATCGATCAACTGATTGCAGTATGGAAACAGTGGAGCAGTGCACGCATTGCCTGGCAACGTCTGACCCGGTTGATTGCCGCCTATCCACCGCGTTCAATCGGGATGGCGTTGCCTGCGCCGGAAGGGAATCTGAGTGTCGAACAGGTTTTGCTGCGATCAGCACAGGACAATGGCAAAGCTCGCTTGCAGAATATCCATTTTTCACTACGGGCTGGCGAAACTCTGGTGATTCTGGGGGCATCCGGTTCCGGCAAATCGTCGCTGGCTCGCTTGCTGGCCGGTGCGCAAGCGCCGACACAAGGCAAAGTGCGTTTGGATGGTGCTGATCTTAATCTGGTGGATAAAACCGTATTTGGGCCTGCCATTGGTTATTTGCCGCAGGATGTGCAGTTGTTCAGAGGAACGCTGGCGGAAAACATTGCCCGGTTTGGCGATGCCGTCGCGGAAAAAGTGGTGTCGGCAGCAAAACTGGCGGGAGTACATGAACTGATTCTGTCATTACCGAATGGCTATGACACGGAATTGGGCGAGGGCGGTAGTGGTTTGTCCGGCGGCCAGCGACAGCGTATCGGTCTGGCGCGCGCCATGTACGATGAACCTTGTCTGCTTATTCTGGATGAACCGAACGCCAGCCTTGATAGTGAAGGCGATCAGGCCCTGATGCAGGCGATTGTCGCGTTGCAAAAACGGGGTGCCACCGTGGTACTGATTACCCACCGTCCGGCATTAACCACGCTGGCGCAGAAAATTCTGATCCTTCATGAGGGTCAGCAGCAGCGTATGGGGTTAGCGCGGGATGTGCTGACGGAATTACAGCAGCGCAGCGCCGCTAATCAGGCCCGGATGAACGCCCCGGCTGCGATGCCGCAATGACAGGGATTAACTGATGACAAGCATGGATGTAACGACACTGGATGAAGTAAACGAAACGGCAATGCGTGATCGTGCCATTCGTGATGAAGAGCGGGCGTTACGGTTGGGATGGTGGCTGGTGTTTGCTGGTTTTGGCGGTTTTCTACTGTGGGCATTGCTGGCGCCGCTGGATAAAGGGGTCGCGGTCGCAGGCAATGTCGTGGTGTCCGGCAATCGCAAGGTGATTCAGCACATGCAAGGCGGGATTATTGACCGGATACAGGTGAAGGAAGGCGAGCGTGTTGCTGCCGGACAGATACTATTAACGCTGAATGAGGTCGATGCACGTACCACCAGCGAAGGACTGGGCGCCCAGTATGATCAACTGATTGCCCGTGAAGCCCGGTTACTGGCGGAACAACGAAACCAATCGTCGCTGGTGGAGACGCCGCGGCTGGTTCAGGCACGTCAGAGACCGGAAATGGCCACCATCATGGCATTGCAGGCAGACCTGCTGCGCAGTCGTCAGTGGGTGCTGAAGCTGGAAACCGAAGGGGTTCGCACCAGTATCGATGGTATGGAAACATCCCTTAGCGCATTAGAAAAAGTGATGACCAGCAAGCAGTCTGAGCAAACGGCATTGAACCAACAGTTGCAAGGGTTGCGGCCATTGGCGGCGGATAACTATGTTCCGCGCAATAAAATGCTGGAGACAGAACGCATGTTCGCACAAGTTAGCGGCGAACTAGCGAAAATTAGTGGTGAAGTGGGGAGAACCCGACGCGATATTCAGCAGCAAAAATTGCGTATCGCTCAACGCCAGCAGGAATACGATAAAGAGGTTAACAGCGAATTGTCGGACGTGCAGGCCAGGCTGAATGAAGTGATCAGCCAGCGTGAGAAGGCGGATTTCAATCTGGCCAATGTACAGGTGCGTGCGCCGGTTGCCGGCACCGTGGTGGATATGAAGATTTTCACAGAGGGTGGGGTGATCGCCCCAGGACAGGTGATGATGGATATCGTTCCTGAGGATCAACCTCTGCTGGTAGATGGTCGTATTCCGGTGGAAATGGTAGACAAAATCAGGGCCGGACTGCCGGTGGAATTGCAGTTTACTGCGTTCAGCCAGAGCACCACGCCGAGAGTACCGGGTACGGTGACCCTGCTTTCCGCTGATAGGCTGGTGGATGAAAAAGACGGTACGCCGTACTACAGCCTGCGTATTCAGGTGAGTGAAGAAGGCAAACGCTCGTTGCATGGGCTGGAAATTAAACCCGGTATGCCGGTACAGGGATTTGTCCGTACTGGAGAGCGGTCGTTTATCAATTATCTGTTTAAGCCTTTGATGGATCGTATGCATCTGGCGTTGACGGAAGAATAGCGGAAGGAATACATGCGAAGGACAGTGTTATTACTAGCAATTGTGTTATCTCTGTCGGGCGGCACTGCTCAGGCAATGGGGCTGCTGGATGCATGGGAACTGGCACTGCGTAATGATGCACAGCTTCGGGCTGCCGGTTTTGAGCGTGATGCTGGTCAGGAAGAGGTGGCAATTGGCCGTGCTGGATTGCTGCCATCGTTACAGTACAGCTATGGTGCCAATTACAGCCATTCCAAAGTGACACAACGAGATCGGACGCTGAATAACACGACCCAACGCGATTACGATAACTATGTCTCGACGTTGACGCTGCGTCAGCCGCTGCTGGATTATGCCGCCTGGGCACGTTACCAACAGGGGATTACCCGAAAACTGATGGCCGATCAGCGATTTCGTGATCGCAGTCAGGAACTGATGGTACGTTTGTATCAGTCCTGGAGCGAAGCGCTGTTGGCGCAGGAAAAACTGATGCTGCTGGATGCGCAGCGCCGCGCCTATCAGGAGCAACTGGTGCTGAACCGGCGTTTATTGGCAGCGGGTGAAGGAACGCAGACCGATCTGCGTGAAACGGAAGCACGTTACACCGTCACAGAAGCGCAGCGTATTGAGCAGGAAGATACGCTGGATGCCGCCATGACCACGCTGGAAAACATGCTCGGTTCACCACTACAGATTCATGATTTATCACCGTTGGTGCTGGAAGGGTTGCCGGATAATGTGACTGAAAACCGCTCGTTGACGCAGTGGCGTGAGCTGGCAGTTCGGCATAACGCGAAGCTGGCGGCGCAACGTGAAACTGTCGATTACAGTCGCTATGAAATTGAGCGTAACCGCGCGGGTCATCTGCCGACGTTGGATCTGGTCGCGTCCACCCGCAACAGCTTGTCGGAGTCCGAATATAACTATAATCAGAAATACGATACCCAGACCGTTGGATTGCAAGTCCGTGTGCCGCTGTATTCCGGTGGCGCTGTTTCCGCGTCAATGCGTCAGGCTGCTGCGGAATACCAGCAAAGTCAGGCTGAGCTGGATAATCAGACCCGCCAGACTTTCGCTGAGCTACGCCGCCAGTTCAATCTGTGTACCAACGGGGCTGCCAGAATCCGTGCCTGGCAGATGAGTGTGGCTGCGGCAGAGGAAACCATCCGTGCCACGCGGCAAAGCGTTGCGGGAGGAGAGCGTATCAATCTTGATGTGCTGATGGCAGAACAAGAATGGTACAACGCCAGACGCGAGCTGGCGGAGGTTAAATATCGTTGGCTTCAGGCGTGGCTGAATCTGCGCTATACCGCCGGTACGTTGAACGAACAAGATATGATGCAATTGGCTGCCTGGTTTCAACCTGTTGCTGCTGCTAATAAGAATAGGGTAAAGACGACACCCGGAAATAAAGCAAACTGATAATGTTTTTTCGTTAATTCGTATGACTGTCACAAAATTGATTTCCCAGGCTGTTGGGAAAGTGTAGTGCGTCATTAAATTCGCTGATTAGAATAATTTCTGACGCTGACGATTTAATGGCGAGATATATCACAAATAAAGCAGTGGAGTGCAAAAACAACCACTAAAGGTATTAAACAGGGTGGTATCACTATATCACTATCCTGTTTAATAAGATTTCTGCGGAAATCTTATTAATAATGTCATTCTGACAGAGCTTTGCCTGCTCTGAATAACAATGACAACATTCTGTTATGTTATCTCTGGAGGATTTTATGGAAAAAAATCTGCCGTTACGTCAAATTGATGCTCAAAACGCATTATCGGCAAATGCCAGTAGTACGTATAATTCCATTTATGATTTCCTGCATTATCATGATCGGGGCAATAACCTCACTGTCAACGGAAAAGCATCTTATTCTGCTGAACAAGCGACGTCGCAAATTACCCGTGAAAATGTTAGCTGGAATGGGAACAATGTATTTGGAAAATCAGCTAGTCTAACATTTAAGTTTTTGCAATCGGCCAGTTCAACTCCGGCTGGCGATACCGGCTTTGTGAAATTCAATGCAGAGCAGGTGGCGCAAGCGAAGTTGGCTCTGCAATCATGGTCAGATCTCGCAAATCTTACCTTTACCGAGGTGACGGGAAATAAATCAGCCAATATCACTTTTGGTAATTACACACGTGATGCGAGCGGCAATCTGGACTACGGCACTCAGGCTTATGCCTATTATCCGGGCAATTATCAGGCGGCTGGCAGCACCTGGTTTAACTATAATCAGTCTAATATCCGTAGTCCGGGGGCCGAAGAGTATGGTCGCCAGACATTTACCCATGAAATCGGTCATGCGCTGGGTTTATCTCATCCTGCTGAATATAACGCGGGTGAAGGGGATATCAGTTACGAGAATAGTGCTGCCTATGCGGAAGACTCCCGTCAGTTCAGCATCATGAGCTACTGGGATGTGGAAAGTACCGGCGGCGACTTTAGAGGTCACTATTCTGCCGGCCCGATGATCGATGATATTGCAGCGATCCAGAAGCTATATGGCGCCAATATGACCACTCGCACTGGTGATACTGTGTATGGCTTCAATTCCAATACTGATCGTGATTTCTATACCGCGACTGGCAGCAACAAAGCGTTGATGTTCTCGGTATGGGATGCGGGTGGCAACGACACGTTTGACTTCTCCGGTTATAGCAGTAACCAACGCGTCAACCTCAATGAAGGCTCGTTCTCGGATGTTGGCGGTCTGAAAGGTAACGTATCGATTGCACATGGCGTGACCATTGAGAATGTGATTGGCGGTTCCGGCAACGATCTTCTGGTGGGCAACAGCGTGGCTAACGTACTGAAAGGCGGTGCGGGCAATGATGTGCTGTACGGTGCTGCTGGTGCAGATACTCTGACAGGTGGCGCTGGCCGAGATACTTTTGTCTACGGTAGTGGTCAGGATTCCACCGTATCATCTTACGACTGGATTACTGATTTCCAGAAAGGCGTGGATAAAATTGACCTGTCTGCGTTCCGCAGTGAAGGCCAACTGAGCTTTGTGCAGGACCAGTTCACGGGCAAAGGGCAGGAAGTTATGCTGCAGTGGGATGCGGCTAATAGCATCACCAATCTGTGGCTGCATGAAACTGGCCACAGTTCGGTCGATTTCCTGGTACGTATAGTCGGTCAGGCGACGCAGGCTGACGTCATCGTATAATGAACGCCTAAAAATATCGTTCAGGGCAGTTCATCTGCCCTGTTTTATCATTTACATAGCATGGCGATGCGGTTTACTAAGATCATCGGCAGGTCGTTATGTTATTTTAGTTACAACATACAATAATCTGGCATACAACTTACCGGATTAGCATCTGCGATTCAGTCGTCGGACAGGGAAGTTTATTCAGGCTTACACGCAAATGCGTCACTCTGTTCAGCAAATGCCATATCAACGGTATGCAGGGGAGCAATTTCCCCTGCATAATGAAGTGTGAAGTGATTAGATGGCGATACGTCGGCCAATTTCGATTACCTGGTCGCCTGGCAACTGGTAATACTCCGTGACATGCAGACTGTTTCGCATCATCCAGGCAAACAGGTAGGACTGCCAGTGAGGCAGGGCATCGGTACCATCTTTGGCGACAATAGATTCATGGCCAATATAATAAGTCACTGACTCATGGTCGGTACAATTTTGTAACGGCGGCGTTTGTTTTAGCAACTCAGGAATATTCGGTTTTTCCATAAACCCATAATAAGCTACACCTTGCCAAAACCCAGGGTGTTTCTCTATCAAAACCAGCTTATCTTCCTGTCTTACCCTTGGTACATCAAGAACCTGAATTGTAAGAGAAATGATTTTTTCATGTAGTGCGTGGTTGCGTTTAACATGCCAACGCATGACTGGCGGAGCCACATTCTGCACACGGGTCAGAAATATGGCAAAACCTGGCACACGTGAAATCCCGTTCGCGGGTAACGACGACAAAAATTCGTCCACCGATTGTGTTTTTTCCACCACGGTTTGTGAAACACGAGTCGCGCCTCGACGCCAGATAAACATGATGCCGAAAATCAGAATGGCCAACAGCAGCGGAACATAGCCGCCATCGAATACTTTCAGCATATTGGCAACAAAAAACCCTACGTCAATAAAGATGAAAACAGCAGTAATGCTCAGGCTCAGCAGCCGATTCCAGTGCCAGATTTTCCTCATTGCCATATACAGTAGCAGCGTGGTCATCAACATCGTAATAGAAACCGCAATACCATAGGCAGCGGCTAGCCGCTCTGATGACCGGAAAAAAATGACCAGACTCAGCGTCACTGCCATCAATAGCCAATTCACGGTTCCCAGATAAATTTGGCCATAGCTTTGCTCTGCGGTTTGGGTGATCTTCATCCTGGGAAGCCAGCCTAACTGAATAGCCTGACGAGTCATCGAGAATGCACCGGAGATAATTGCCTGGCTGGCAATGATGGTGGCCAGGGTTGCCAGTACAATCAATGGCATTTGTAATGATGGCGGGCATAGACGATAAAAAATATTATTGCTGACATCAGCACCGGATAAAATAAACGCAGCCTGACCTGCGTAATTGAGTAGCAGGCAAGGCAGGGCGATGACATACCAGGCAATCCAGATAGGTTTGCGGCCAAAATGGCCCATATCGGCATACAGTGCTTCCGCCCCGGTGACACACAAAAATACTCCGCCCAAAATTAACAAGCCGATATGTCCATGGGTGACGAAAAACATCAGAGCATAAACAGGGTTCAACGCCAGGAGAACGGTTGGATAATTAATGATGCTTCTGATCCCCAACAGCGCCAATACGGCAAACCACAGCAGCATCACCGGAGCGAAAAATTGACTGATTTTAGCTGTGCCCAGCGGCTGAATGGCGAAGAGCAGAACCAGCAAAGCCAGCGTCAACGGCAGGATGTAGTTGGCGGTTTCGGGCAAGGCCAGTTCCAACCCTTCCAATGCTGATAGCACCGAGATCGCTGGCGTAATCGCGCCATCACCGTAGATAAATGCCGCGCCGAGCAGACCGGCGGCAATAATCCATTTCTGACGTTTGGGTTGGTTACTCTGTAGCAATGACATCAGTGCCAATACGCCGCCTTCACCTTTATTGTCGATCCGCATAGCGAATAGCGCATATTTGATCGATGTAACGATAATCAGCGTCCAAAACAAGGTAGAAAGCAGGCCCAGGATAGTGTCTGGCTGCGTGGTATCGTTAGCTAATTCTATTACGGTATTGAAGGTATAAAGTGGGCTGGTACCTATATCGCCAAAAACAATGCCCAGGGCGGAAATAGCCAATAATCCTGGTGATTTTTCTTGCTGTGTATGAGTCATATGCACATCCAGGTGAGGTTGGAATCAGGAAAACAGCTGTATAATCATAGTGTATGATGGTTATATTTATCTGGCTGTGACAGCGCCGTAATTCTGCATAACATGAGAAAATATAAAGAAGCGTAAAGTGATGCGAGGTGCAGTAAGGTGCAGCCTGGGGACGATGTGGGATATTTGAACCAGAACAGCACGATGCCGTTACCATTGAAGCTGGTGACGACACGCCAGACCGGTTTTTTGTGCATAAAAAATGACTAACTGACCGGAGGGGCCGAACAATGGGGGAGTACCACTGAATGTAGGGATATTGAATTTCGCACCGTGATTGCCCCATATGAGCCAGATCACATAACGGCGGATTCTGTCAGACAATGCTGGTGTACAGTCGAACTGCTGGCTGGACTGGTTGGGCAACACTACTTTGCTCACGATTCTGTCAGTAGTGTGTTTTATGCGTGGAATGCTATTTCTACTGTGATATGATTAATCTATTGTCCCATTAGGATTATTTCAATTGTCATTTTTTAATCTGGGTAGTCTCCAATATATTCGCACGCTATGGATTACTCTCGACGTTTATCCATTGAGTTGGACAATTTTCTTGTCGCTGGCTCAATTTTTGTGCATTAGCTACGGCACGAATGCTTATTGATAGAGACCGATTCAAATAAAAAATAACATGTAGCTTAATTTTATGGAATATATAACAAAGAGAAGTTAATAAAATGGAATGGCTCTATATAGCTAGAATTGTAGCAACTTTTGCTGTTATTGTTTTACATGTCTCTGCTTATACTGTGAGTTTGGCCGATATTGGGAATTTCTCCTGGTGGACAGGAAATATCTATGATTCACTGGTGCGTTGGTGTGTCCCTGTTTTTATTATGATTAGTGGGGCGCTATTGCTTTCTCCT
>NZ_JAAVXH010000041.1:0-32547 GCF_012273755.1 Dickeya sp. CFBP 2040 | reverse complement strand
GTGGATCGCTGTCCTTGTTTATTGAATACTTTACCTGGTCGACCATTAGCGAATGGATGATCTTGGTAGTCGGTGAATATTTCTGGTTTGCCATCGATGCCAGTGACAATGACGTCGTAACCGCGGTTTCGGGTGAGTAGATGCGTCGCTGTACCCTCAGAAAAAGCCAGCATATCCAAAAACGCAGTCAGGTTTGGGGAGTTACTGAGCATTATCTTTTCTCTCCGGTGCAGCCTGTTCACCCAGTTGCCGAATACGACGTTGGATAAGCAGTTCAATAGCCTGGTAACCAGCGATGCCAAGAGCTGCGCCAATGCCATTGATGGCGACAGGCGACAGATCGGGGAATTGTACCAGTGCGATACCTGCCATCATTGAGACAAAGCCGCCCAGCATTACTCGGCCAATAAATAATCGGAGTGTGATGGGTTCACTACCCGACAATACTTTGCCGACGGCAATCAGTGTGCCAATAATAAATAAGGAGACGATACTTTTATCTGTTTCATTCATGTGTGAGTCCAGCCGTTGGTTTTTGAGGCAATGCAATAAAACAATAGAGATAACAGGGTGTTTTACGTGTTGTCCCATGGTGTATGGTATGGCCTATATTAAACCAGTTGGTCCGTTGTGATGGCAGCGATGGCTGATGGGTCAGTCATCAGCAAACAGGATATTGCGAATGTTCGGGAAACGGAGAAAGTGGCTGATTTATAAATATGAATCATGTGAAAATTATTTACATGCTTTTTCTGATGAAGCTCAAGTCTTGTTTCACTTTCAAGTGATTTATGCGCAAGCATTGAATCGCTGTTTTCTGGTAATTTTTTTATCATTTTGAAAAATAAATATTTTTAATGACGGTGTATGGGGAAGATAATGCTCTTTTCTACATGGTAGACATTGTTTCCTTGCTGTGCTGAGAGAAATGAATAAGTCGGAACGCATCTCCAGTGCGTGAAATTTTCTAACATGAACAGAGTAACTGGTATATGGTTTTTTTATGTTGATAGTAAATATGTTTGCATGAATCGAAATAATTGAATTTTGTATATATTGCAAGGTTTTTTAATGGGGGTGTTTTTATTTTTTACTGTGATTTATATTAAATTTCTCTATTTATAGTATGTTTCTAACAGGTGTCAATTTGCGGAATTATTTGGCCAAATAATATCAAAAAGGTGAAGATATATTGTCCAGTTTTAATTGATTATTGACAGGGAAATAGAAAAGCCGCAACAGTCATAAGGGGCTACTGCTGCGGTGTTAACATGAGAGTTATACGCCTAGTTTTTTGTGGTACTCGGCGCGGGTTTTTTTCAGTTCATCTGTTGCTGCTTTGGCTTCTTGCAATTTACCCGCATCAACCAGTGCGATAGCTGCATCGATTTGCTGGAGCAGTTTTCCCAGCCCTTCGTTAAAAACTTTGCTATTCGGACTATTGTTGAACTCTGGATCTACCTTGGCCTTGGTTGCATGGGCTTTCATGTTCAACAGCTCTGTTTTCAGCGTGGCTGCATCGGTGGCACTTGAGGCGCTTTTATAGCTCTTCGCCATAGCGCCCATTTCGTCTTTTACTGCGGCCAGACTAGCAAAAGGAAGCGCTACAGTAGACGCTGCGATTGCCAGACTGATGGACATAATTGTTTTTTTCATTGCTCACTCCTGTTGGTTAGCCAGATAACGGGTTTATAACCAAAATATTCGAGTTGCAGGACAACGCCATATATAAGCCTTTAAGGGCAAGGCTATTTATAGTTTTGTCACTCAGCAACTGAGGTGCTCCGGCAGCTTACATAAGTAAGTGACTAGGTTGCATGACAACGCTGCCAGAAGCAGCGTTGTCATGCAACTCGAATTATTTCTTGTATATTATCCAAGGGTTGTCATCAATGTTTGTACATTGGTCAGCAGTTGTATGGTCGTGATGAATGGAGGTGGATGAGTGAATGTCGATGATAAAGTGACAGTAAAAACCGATGGTGACGTGCGCCGGGAAGGAATCATCCTGACGGTAGAACCATTTCAGGAAGGAACGATGTACCTCATTGCCCTGGAAGACTATCCCGAAGGAGTCTGGTTTTTCAATGAGCTTAACAGCCCAGAGGGAATATTTGTCGAGCTATACCAGTCTGCCGCCCAATAAATGGGCCGATACAGGTGACTGACTGTATCGGCCCGCATGATCAGAAGGTTTCCCAGTTATCATTACCGGGCTTTATACTCGAAGAAGCGCGTAAAGCAGTCGCTGTTGATGCAGCCAGCATAGGCTTGGGCATGATGGGAACCGATGCGTAAGCTCTGTCCTGAATGTGGTTGGAGAGTTTAAAGGAGGACACTGTACGCGTTAGCACCATCGCTTGCTCTTCGAGTGAACTGGCTGCCGCAGATGCTTGTTGTACCAATGCTGCGTTTTGCTGTGTCACACTATCCATCTCGGAGATTGCCTGACCAACTTGAGTGATGCCACGGCTTTGTTCATCTGAAGCGGAAGCGATCTCATTCATAATGTCGGTTACACTACTTACGGCACGGACAATTTCATGCATGGTCTGACCCGCTTTGTCTACTAGTTCTGAACCATTATGAACCAGTGAGACGGATTCGGAGATCAATCCTTCAATCTCTTTGGCGGCCTGAGCGCTGCGCTGTGCCAGACTACGAACTTCACCTGCTACAACCGCAAATCCTCTGCCTTGCTCGCCAGCGCGGGCTGCCTCTACAGCAGCGTTTAACGCCAGAATGTTCGTCTGGAAGGCAATGCTGTTAATCATATTAGTGATTTCGGAAATTTTCTGTGAACTGTTAGAAATACTGTTCATTGTGGTGACTACATTTTCGACGATTTCACCTCCTTGTCTGGCTTTGCCCGATGCAGTAGAGGCTAGCTGGCTGGCATGGTGCGCATTATCGGAGTTCTGTTTGACGGTAGCAGTCAACTGCTCCATGCTGGCAGCAGTCTGTTCGATTGCCGCAGCTTGCTGTTCAGTTCGTGAAGATAGATCGCTATTGCCTGCAGTGATCTCGGTCGTTCCCTGATAAATGGAGTCCGCACTGTCACGCACTGTAGAAACGGTATGTACCAACGATGCTTGCATTTGCTGGATGTTATGACCCAGTGTGCCGATTTCGTTTTTGCCGTAGATTTCGTTGGGTTGTGTCAGGTCACCTTGGGCAATACGTTGAATGCGTTGTACCAGCCGGTTCATCGGCTTAATAAGCGTACCGCGCAAGAACAAGAAGGTGAGCAGGGTCATCACAGTAGCAATGGTGAAGCTGATAGCCATCAGTGTATATCCCATCACAGCCTCATATTGAGCACTGCTATTAAGTGCTTTGGCTCGCTCAGTACGAAGCGCGATCGCTTTTAACAAGGGCTTATTATAAGCTTCATCTAGCACGCGGACCTCTTCTGATTCGTGTGTCAGGATCTCTTCAAAATAACCATCTTTTGCTGCCTTCAGCATCGGCATGATGCCTTTTTCAATGTAATCGTTATAGGCTTTATTCAGTTCTGGTTCTAAGGCTAGGTCAGCATCTGTTTTGACGACTCGGTTCTCATAAACTTTGAAGGAGTCTTTCGAGGAAGCAATGCGTTGCTCCGCTTGCTTCAGGTTGTTATTGAATACGTCTGTGTCTCCAACACGAACGGCAGCGCCAGCTTGAATAATGAGCAGACGAGCGGTTCTGAGATGGTTGGAGCTGTTTGACAAACCGAGGCGGACATCAATTTCCTGAGTGACATAATCCAGATTTTGGTTGGCGCGTACCAGAAAATAGCTGGCAGTGCCTATAGCCAGGGCAAACAACAGCATGATGCCGCCCAGAATGATGACAAATAACGGTACGAGTCCAAGATTACCTAGGATGCCGGCTTTACCCTGTTGTTCAGACTTTGACATCATTTTCATATCCATTCGCTCATTTTCAGGAAAAACATATGTGCACTAACCGTACTATGTACAGGTGTGATTTGGGAATTTTTGTTTCTGGAAACAGTTGTGTTGCAGTCCTTATCCAAAATACCAACATAATCCAACATCGCTATATAATTTGAAACACTCATGAATTTCAATGCGATGTCGATCACGAATCTAGTGGTGAAGGAGTGTCAGCTTCTAGCTTTATATACTCAGTTAGTCGGTAATTAATCGACATAAGTGATGCCTAACAATTGGAAAGGTGAGGCGAGTTAACAAGCTGGTAACGTTCGACGCTGCTGGGGAAGCCTTACATCCCGAATTGACGTAATAGTGGGAGCGACAATCGTATTTTACCAATATTGATAGCAATAGATGAAAGAGATGATTGAAAAGGCTTTTCAGGCTACCACTTCTTTTGCTTTTTTATATTGTAACCTGCTTTTATTGATGGTTTTTTATGCACCTAACAAGAGCGGCTCAACACACTGTGCTCAAACAGTGCGTACTCTTATTGAACAGGAATATTCACAGTGCATCGTGAAGCTTGCTATTATTTTCTTTATAGTGACATTGTTTCAGTTGCATATAATAACTTATGTGATCGAATTAGGTGATCTAATGTAAGTTGATGTGATTATAGAATTGTGGTTTGGAGTCTTGAGTGTTTTTTTTGTTTCAAATCAATTGTTTGTGTTTTTTCTCAGCTTCGCGCATGATTGTGGGAAGTTTTTTTCTCGCATCAAAATTGGCATTGCCTTCAGGAAAATTTCATTGCGAGGTAAAAATTAGTGAAATATTGTGTTTTGTTCCCTTCTGTTTTGTGATATATATCACATAATTATCAAAATGCTGATGTGTCTGCGTTGTGTGAGTCAGGCGGAAGGCGTTACAGTTACTAAGGATTAGGACTAATCCTACGTTCTATGTTGGACGCAATACGGAAAAAGGATGAACCTAGAATTATGAACAGATGGAGTCTCAGACGCATCAGGGCAGATGCTGTATTTTTCGTCATTTTTAAAGATTATAAAGTAGTAGAATTATCTGGCACCGATAGTTTTCATGCCACCTATGGAGAGTGATTGTTTAGCGGGTGAGCAGTCTATCACCTAACTTATGTTTGAAACATAGTCTGTCGGGATGGGAATATGGGTACCTCTGAATTACTCAAACACATTTATGACATTAATTTGTCTTATTTGTTACTGGCTCAGCGATTAATAAACGACGAAAAAGCATCAGCAATGTTCCGTTTGGGCATCAATGAGGAAATGGCAGATGCATTGATGCAACTGACCCTACCTCAAATGGTAAAACTCGCTGAAACCAATCAGTTGATATGCCATTTTCGCTTCAGTGATCACAATACTATTAAATTGTTAACACAAGAATCCCGGGTTGATGATCTGCAACAGATTCATACCGGGATTTTGTTGTCAAGTCATTTGTTGCAAGAGCTGTCTTCAAAGGAAGAGAGCTTGCCTAAGAAAAGGGCATAATGATGGCTGAGAAAAGTATTGTTCAGGAAGCTAAAGATATTCAGCTTGCAATGGAGCTTATTTCACTGGGTGCTCGTTTGCAGATGTTGGAAAGCGAAACTCAGTTGAGCCGTGGCCGCTTAATCAAGCTTTATAAAGAGTTAAGAGGTAGTCCTCCACCTAAAGGTATGCTTCCTTTTTCTACCGACTGGTTCATGACATGGGAACAGAATATCCATTCTTCCATGTTCTATAATGCCTATCTTTTTTTGCTTAAAAATAGTCAATGCAGTGGCGTTGAAGCAGTCATAAAAGCCTATCGCCTTTATCTTGAGCAATGTGCCCCTCAAAGCGATGTGCCTTTACTAGCGTTGACCCGAGCCTGGACACTGGTACGGTTTGTCGATAGCGGCATGTTGCAGTTGTCCTCATGTAATTGTTGCAAGGGCATGTTTATCACCCATGCGCATCAGCCAAAAAATAGTTTTGTCTGCAGTTTATGCCAGCCACCTTCTAGAGCAGTAAAAAGACGTAAACTTTCGCCGAGTGTTGCCGATATGATACCTCAACTGCTGGACGAACAGGTTAAACATGCAGTCTGAGCCTGATGGCGATTTTGTGGTTCTGTCATCGCGCGTTCATTGCTCGATGACAGTGTTCCCTCCAAATAAGTCGTTGGTAAAACTGCATTTATAACTCTCTAGGCCACCCTTTTACTATCTATAAGGAATTCTTGTGCTGGTTATATTGGGTTATCTTGTCACTATAGGCTCCATACTTGGCGGTTATCTTATCGTTGGTGGCGAGTTAGGTGCGTTGTATCAGCCTTCTGAACTGCTGATTATCGGTGGCGCAGCTGTTGGCGCATTTATTGTCGGTAACAACGCCAAGGCGATCAAAGCGACGCTAAAAGCGTTGCCGGTTTTATTGCAAGGCCCCAAATATACGAAAGCCGTGTACATGGATCTGATGGCTGTATTATTCCGACTGATGGCCAAGTCTCGTCAGCAGGGTATGCTCTCGTTGGAATTTGATATCGATAACCCGAAGGAAAGTGAAATTTTCTCCAATTATCCCCGCATCTTGGCTGATAACTATCTCGTAGAATTTGTCACGGATTATCTCAGATTGATGGTCAGTGGCAACATGAATGCGTTTGAGATTGAGACGCTCATGGATGAAGAAATTGAAACCGTCGAGCATGAAGTGGAAGTGCCTGCAACTAGTCTGAACCTGATGGGGGACGGTTTACCAGCGTTTGGTATCGTTGCAGCAGTAATGGGGGTGGTGCATTCACTGGCATTTGTTGATCGACCGGCTGCTGAATTGGGCATGATGATCGCTCATGCAATGGTGGGGACGTTCCTTGGTATTTTGCTGGCTTATGGTTTTGTATCGCCTCTGGCATCGTTGTTACGCCAGAAAAATTCAGAGAAAATCAAGGTCCTTCAATGCATCAAAGTGACTCTTTTGTCCAGCCTGAATGGCTATGCGCCACAGATTGCCGTTGAATTCGGACGCAAAACCCTTTATTCAACGGTTCGTCCTTCATTTACTGAGATGGAAGAACATATTCGTAATGTGAAGGCTCCAGCGCAGCAGGCATCGGAAAATGACGCATGAAACATCAGCATCCCATTATCCGCAAAAAACGTAAATCGGGACATGCTGCCCATCACGGTGGTTCATGGAAGATTGCCTATGCTGACTTCATGACTGCTATGATGGCTCTTTTTCTGGTCATGTGGTTAATAGCTATTTCCTCACCTTCTCAATTGGCTCAGATTGCTGAATATTTCCGTACGCCACTGAAAATCGCTATCACATCTGGTCCAAAGATGAGCGATGCTTCTAATCCCATCCCTGGTGGTGGTTCCGATCCAACACAGCAGGAAGGCGATGTGAAGCGGCAGATTGATACTATGGACGGACGTCTTGAAGAAATAAAGCTGAACAAACTGCGAGAGCGCCTCGATCAGTTGATCGAAGCTGATCCTCGCCTTAAGGCATTGCGACCGCATCTATTAATTGAAATGGTCGATGAAGGATTACGTATTCAGATTATTGACAGTAACAACCGCCCAATGTTTAAGACTGGCAGTGCTCAGGTCGAACCTTACATGAGTGATATTTTGCGAGCTATCGCGCCTATTTTAAATGATATCCCTAATAAAATTAGTTTATCGGGCCATACTGATGATGCACAGTATGCAATGGGTGAACGCGGTTATAGTAACTGGGAGTTATCTGCGGATCGTGCTAACGCGTCCAGGCGTGAACTGATTGCAGGCGGACTAGCCGATGGTAAAGTCTTGCGCGTCGTTGGCATGGCCGACACGATGAATCTTAAGCAGGCTAAAGGGGGCAGTGATGCTATTAACCGACGTATCAGTCTGGTTGTCCTGAATAAGCAGGCACAGGAGAACATCGAGCGTGAGAATGCTGAAAGTAGCGCAGTAAATATTGATAAGATAGAAAATTTACAGAATATGGGTATGGATAAAGCCAAGCAAGTTACTGCGCCTGTCGATAACGGTAACAGCACAGCTATACCAAAGCCCGAAAACAATGGGACGCCTGCATCTGGCTCAACTGTGTCTCCTGCTCAGGCACCCGCAACAGCGGTGCCGGTATCTGGAGCGAATGGCGCATCGGCGACAAACCGTCGGCAGCCTACAACAGCATTGCCAGCAGCACCTGATAGTCAGGCGACACCTTCTTCAACAAGCCGCGATTCACAGCAGAGGTGACCCACGTGAGCATGGACATGAGTGCTTTTTATCAAACATTTTTTGATGAAGCAGATGAATTGTTGGCGGACATGGAGCAACATTTATTGCAACTTGATCCGTTGGCGCCCGATACGGAACAGATGAATGCCATATTCCGCGCTGCTCACTCGATTAAAGGGGGCGCAGGGACATTCGGTTTCACTGTATTACAGGAAACTACACATATATTAGAAAACCTGTTGGATGGTGCTAGGCGCGGTGAAATGCGATTGAGCACTGATATTATCAACCTGTTTTTGGAAACCAAAGATATCATGCAGGATCAGTTGGATGCTTACAAAACCGCGCAGGAGCCCAACGCCGAGAGCTTTGAGTATATCTGTCAGGCTCTGCGCCAGCTTGCTCTGGAGTCCAAAGAAAATGGCTCTGCTGGGGCTTCCCCGGTCAAAGCAGCGGCTGAACAGCCGGTTTCCGCTCCCTCTGCACCAGCTGCTGCTGGTGGTAATTCGGGATTACGAATTGCTCTTACCAACCTGAAAGAGTCAGATATTCCTCAGTTGCTTGAGGAACTGGGAAATCTGGGAACGGTGAAAGATTCTATCCAAACCAGTAACAGCGTTGAACTTACACTGGACACCTCAGCCAGTGAAGATGACATCAGCGCCGTGTTGTGCTTCGTTCTGGAGCCGGACCAGGTTAGCTTCAAGTCTTCCCCTGGTGCTGAGCTTGTCGAGGATGCTCCTGCGGCATCTGCAACAACCGCTGCTGACGAGCCTGTTGCTCCTGCCGCGCCGGTATCACCTGTTGCTCCAGCCGTTGCTGCACCGACGACTAAGCCAGCAGGTGGCAATGGTGATGCAGCGAAAGGCAGACAGAAAACCGGTGATACCAGTATCCGTGTTGCGGTGGAAAAAGTTGACCAGCTCATTAACCTGGTTGGAGAACTGGTTATTACCCAATCTATGTTAGCTCAGCGTTCCAGTGCCCTTGACCCAGTTGCCCATGGTGATCTGCTTAATAGCATGGGACAACTGGAAAGAAATGCACGCGATCTGCAAGAGTCAGTAATGTCCATCCGTATGATGCCGATGGAATATGTATTCAGTCGTTTCCCGCGTCTGGTGCGTGATTTGGCTGCCAAATTGGGTAAAGAGGTTGAGTTGACTCTGCAAGGGAGTTCAACCGAGTTGGATAAGAGTCTGATTGAACGCATCATTGATCCGCTAACACATCTTGTGCGTAACAGTCTTGACCACGGCATTGAATCGCCAGAAAAACGTATTGAATCGGGCAAACCAGCTATTGGAAACCTGACTCTGTCTGCAGAACATCAGGGGGGCAATATCTGCATCGAAGTAATTGACGACGGTGCAGGTTTGAATCGCGAGCGTATTCTGGCCAAAGCCTTGTCTCAAGGCATGGCGGTGAGTGATAGCATGACGGATGAGGAAGTCGGTATGCTAATATTCGCCCCAGGTTTTTCTACTGCAGAGAAAGTGACCGATGTATCAGGCCGTGGTGTTGGTATGGACGTGGTGAAGCGGAATATTCAAGAAATGGGTGGTCATGTTGAAATCCATTTCGTGAAGGGCAAGGGAACTACCATCCGGATTCTTCTGCCGCTTACGCTGGCTATTCTGGATGGGATGTCTGTTAAGGTTAATGATGAAGTGTTCATCCTGCCGCTTAACGCTGTCATGGAGTCTCTGCAACCTCAGGCCGAGGATTTGTATCCTCTTGCAGGAGGCGAGCGAGTGTTGCAGGTTCGTGGCGAATATCTGCCACTGGTTGAGCTGTATCAGGTATTCGATGTTGCCGGAGCAAAGACGGATGCCACTCAGGGCATCGTTGTTATTCTACAGAGTGCAGGCCGTCGTTATGCCTTGCTGGTTGACCAGTTAATTGGTCAGCATCAGGTTGTTGTGAAAAACCTGGAAAGCAACTACCGCAAGGTGCCAGGCGTTTCAGCCGCAACTATTTTGGGTGATGGTAGCGTAGCGCTAATTGTGGATGTTTCTGCGTTGCAGGCGCTTTATCGGGAAAAGCGTGTGGTTGAAACCGCAGCTTAACAGCAAATTACAGCTATAGATTAAAGGTGAGAAACATGACTGGACTTGCAAATGTCACAAAACTAGCAGGCGAGACAGTAGGTCAAGAATTTTTGATTTTCACGCTGGGTGATGAAGAGTACGGCGTGGATATTTTGAAGGTTCAAGAGATTCGCGGTTATGATCAGGTTACTCGTATTGCAAATACCCCTGGTTTTATTAAAGGTGTAACTAACCTTCGCGGCGTCATTGTGCCGATAGTCGATTTGCGCATTAAATTTATGCAGCAGGAAGTTGACTATGATGATAATACCGTCGTTATCGTATTAAATCTGGGACAACGTGTCGTGGGCATCGTAGTTGATGGCGTGTCTGATGTACTGTCACTGACCGCTGATCAAATTCGCCCTGCACCGGAATTTGCGGTGACTCTGTCAACGGAATACCTCACTGGATTAGGTTCTCTGGGTGAGCGAATGCTTATTCTGGTCGATATTGAGAAACTACTCAGCAGTGAAGAAATGGCGCTGGTTGATAGTGTTATTAAAGCTTGATACTCCAGCCATAATGGGCCACTTCGGTGGCCCATATCATTTAATACCCTCAGTTTTTTGAAATTCAAAAAGTCATAGAGATGCCAAAGCATCAGTGAACGTGCAATTAAGGCTTAATATGCTGAATCGTGTAAGAGTTGTTACTGGGATTGTTACTATTCTTGGGTTGTTCATTGCTCTTCAAATTATTTCTGGTGGACTATTTTTTAATGCATTAAAGCTAGATAGAGATATTTTCACGACAACAAGGATTATTAATCAGCAAAAGTCGGAACTTGAATCTACTTGGTCTTATTTATTGCAGACTCGCAATACCCTAAATCGTGCAGGAACCCGTTATGCAATGGACTTATCGGGCGGTGTTTCCGGCGGTGTGTCAGCGAATGAATTGATTGAACTGGCGAAAAAACAACTGGTTATCGCTAATACTCATTTTGCTAATTATGAAAAAATTACTTATACCAATCAACAAGATCCAGCGATTGCTCAAGTGGTAAAGGATAATTATACGACACTGAACAGTGCATTAAGTGAGTTGATTGTTTTTATCTCTAACGGCCGAATGAAGGAATTTTTCGAACAGCCGACCCAAGGTTTTCAGGACAGGTTCGAAAAGGCCTATTACTCTTACAAAGAGTCTTATGACAAAGTGTATGCCAGTGCTGTAGAAGAGAATAATGCATCTTATTCGACGGCATTATGGTTGTTGATATCGGTGGCTATACTCGTTATCACAATGGCGCTGATTGTCTGGCTGGGTATCAACCGCTCACTTATTCAGCCATTGAATAATCTTATCGGTCATATTCGTCATATGGCGAAGGGTGATTTGACAACACGGATTGATTTCCATGGCACAAACGAAATGGGGGTTTTGGCTGATAGCTTGCGGCATATGCAGACTGAGTTCTTTACGACGGTTAGTGCGGTTAGGCTGAGTGCAGATGCTATTTATTCTGGAGCATCGGAAATCAGCGCGGGCAACGGTGACTTGTCATCCAGAACTGAACAGCAAGCCGCTGCGATTGAAGAAACTGCAGCGAGCATGGAGCAATTGACATCGACTGTGAAGCAGAATGCTGAAAACGCACGTCAGGCAAGCCAACTGGCCTTGAGTGCTTCTGAAACTGCGCAAAAAGGCGGTACGGTCGTTGATAATGTGGTTAAAACTATGCATAACATTGCAGGTAGTTCACAGAAAATTGCTGATATCATCAGTGTTATAGACGGTATTGCGTTTCAGACTAATATTCTGGCTCTTAATGCTGCCGTTGAGGCTGCCAGAGCTGGAGAGCAAGGAAGAGGTTTTGCTGTTGTAGCAGGAGAAGTGCGCAATCTGGCTCAGCGAAGTGCGCAAGCTGCGAAAGAAATTAAATCATTGATTGAGGATTCGGTAAATCGCGTTGAAGAGGGTTCTGTGCTGGTTGAAAGTGCGGGAGAAACCATGGGCGAGATTGTTGGTGCCGTTACACGTGTTACGGACATCATGGGAGAAATCGCTTCGGCATCCGAAGAACAAAGTCGTGGTATTGACCAGGTGGGTCAAGCCATAACAGAAATGGATCGAGTTACTCAGCAGAACTCTGCGCTGGTTGAAGAGTCGGCTTCTGCAGCAAATGCGTTGGAAGAACAAGTCCGGGTATTGAATCAGGCAGTAGCGGTATTCCGTGTATCGGAAAATTCAACATCATTACTACGTAGTGCAACCGCCAAGGTACCAGCACATGTTGCCAAAACTGCTTTGTTGGCAACATCAGTTATGGCAGAAAAAGAGAAAAAGGTCAGGTCTGGTAACACTACAGATAACTGGGAGACTTTTTAATCGCTGAATGGGGTGGGGTGTTTATCACCCCATTGCATTGATAGTTAAGTAATAATGAAAATTAATCCTAAGCAAGGATGTTGAGTATAGGTTTTGTTTGGCTGATTTTTAGGCTGTTGATTTATCTTTGATAAGAATCTGTATCACGGAACAGAAAATATAGTGTGGAGGATCTATATTGAATACTGTTTACTTAAGATGTTTTTAAGGGTTATTGTGCGTTAATGGTTTCAGACAGTGTTGAAGAACAGGCATTTTTGAGACAAAAATTGCAATTTTGATTTTTGTTATCGTTATGACGTCTATTTAGTTAAAGAAAGGTTTAATGCTGCCGATTGATATAACTAATGCCAATTGTATAGGCGTACTTTAAAGATGTCCTATAGGTGATTGCCAGTCAGTTAGTTTGGCTGATAATGATATTAGTGTTCAAGGTTATGGCGATGATGAGGGCTGATTGTTTTTGTGAACGATCTTCATGATGAACAATGTAGGCAACGTTGTTCAAAACCATCGCATGATTACCATCATTAATTCGCCGCATACATGCTGATAAAAACATGTTCCCCGGTGGTATGTTGGCAGTTGCTGCCGATTGAGTGACGGAGCCGGAGAGCAAAGCATGAGACCTGTAATAGTCATAATGGTAAGTCTGATTGGAAAACAATAAAATCATCTATCCATTTTCGGGCGGTCAGATATGAAAAATACACCATCGCCAAATCGTTCAGGTTCTACATCTATTTTGAGTCAGATGGTTGAACGGTTGCCGCTGTCTGATGTTCATTTCCGGAGAATCAGCCAGCTTATATATCAACGCGCTGGCATCGTGTTGGCCGATCATAAGCGTGAAATGGTCTATAACCGTTTGGTCAGACGGTTGCGTTTGTTAAACATTAACGATTTTGGACAGTACCTTGCTCTGCTGGAGTCAGATCCGAACAGTGCCGAATGGCAGGCATTTATCAATGCGTTAACGACTAATCTGACTGCATTTTTTCGTGAAGCGCACCACTTTCCTATTCTTGCTGAACATGCGCGTAAGCGGCAGGGAAGCTATAGTATCTGGTGCACTGCTGCTTCCACTGGCGAGGAGCCTTATTCTCTGGCAATGACACTTGCTGAAGTCTGTGGGGATCGTGCTAGTAACTGTCAAATCATAGCCAGTGACATTGATACTCAGGTTTTAGAGAAAGCATCTGCTGGTATTTACCGGCAGGAAGATCTGCGCTCGCTTTCACCACAGCAGATGCAGCGCTTCTTTTTGCGGGGAACCGGTCCACACAGTGGTCTGGCTCGGGTTCGTCCAGATCTAGCAAACATGATTCATTTTCAACAAGTGAATTTGTTGGCTCCAGAATGGTCCTTACCTGCACCGTTTGATGCGATTTTTTGTCGTAATGTAATGATTTATTTTGATAAAGAGACTCAGGAGCGCATCTTACGTCGTTTTGTTCCGTTGCTTAAACCGGGCGGATTATTGTTTGCCGGACATTCAGAGAACTTCAGTCAGATCAGCCGGGAATTCTACCTGCGCGGGCAGACTGTTTATGGGCTGGCTAAGGAAAGATAATGAGCAAAATAAAAGTATTATGTGTTGATGATTCTGCGTTAATGCGGCAGATCATGACCGAAATCATTAATAGTCATCCTGATATGGAGGTGGTTGCCACTGCACCTGATCCATTAGTGGCTCGTGATTTAATCAAGAAGTTCAATCCTCAGGTGTTGACGCTCGACGTGGAAATGCCTCGAATGGATGGTCTTGATTTTCTTGAGAAATTAATGAGGCTTCGCCCAATGCCAGTGGTAATGGTGTCTTCGTTGACAGGGAAAGGTTCGGAAATTACTTTGCGTGCGCTTGAGCTGGGGGCCATCGATTTTGTCACCAAACCTCAATTGGGTATTCGTGAAGGAATGTTGGCATACAGTGAGCTGATTGCGGAAAAAATTCGGATGGCTGCCAAAGCCCGTTTACCTCAGCGCAGCGCATCACCAGCACCTACCGTATTACTCCCTAGCACGCCTTTGCTCAGTAGTGAAAAATTGATTGCGATTGGTGCGTCAACCGGTGGTACTGAGGCTATAAGGCATGTATTACAGCCATTGCCACCAACCAGCCCAGCGTTACTGATTACCCAGCATATGCCACCGGGGTTTACTAAGTCTTTTGCTGAGCGGTTGAATAAATTGTGTCAGATTACAGTGAAAGAGGCTGAGGATGGTGAGCGTGTTCTGCCTGGACACGCGTATATTGCTCCTGGTGCTCGCCACCTTGAGCTGGCACGTAGTGGTGCGAATTATCAGGTCAAATTACATGATGGTCCGCCGGTTAATCGTCATCGTCCTTCTGTTGACGTACTGTTCCACTCTGTTGCACAGTACGCCGGACGAAATGCAGTGGGAGTAATCCTAACCGGCATGGGCAATGATGGTGCTGCGGGAATGCTAGAGCTTCATAAGGCGGGGGCGTATACGATCGCGCAAAATGAGGCTAGCTGTGTGGTATTCGGTATGCCTCGAGAGGCTATTGCACTCGGTGGTGTCGATGAGGTGGTGGATTTGCACCAGGTGAGTCAGCGGATGCTGGCACAAGTTTCTGCCGGACAGGCATTACGTATATAGCAGCTCCGGGGTGAGCAATAATATTTAGGAGTAGGTATGGCTGATAAAGAACTCAGATTTTTAGTAGTGGATGATTTTTCGACAATGCGTCGTATTGTTCGAAATCTACTAAAAGAACTGGGCTTCAACAATGTGGAAGAAGCGGAAGATGGTGCAGATGCTCTGAACAAGCTTCGTTCAGGCGGTTTCGATTTTGTCATTTCTGACTGGAACATGCCTAATATGGACGGGCTGGAACTGTTGCAGGCTATCCGTGCCGACGGCTCGCTTTCCAAGCTCCCAGTGCTGATGGTAACCGCTGAAGCAAAGAAAGAGAATATTATTGCTGCAGCACAGGCCGGTGCCAGTGGTTATGTTGTTAAACCATTTACTGCCGCTACGCTTGAAGAAAAGCTGAGTAAGATTTTCGAAAAGCTTGGTATGTAAGGAGATGCCATGAATCCACATCCGATGCCCATTAACGATCAGGCGTCTGCGACAGAGATTATTTCTCGTATCGGGCAGTTGACACGCATGTTGCGTGATAGCCTGAAAGAGCTTGGTTTAGATCAGGCTATCACTGAAGCGGCAGAAGCGATTCCTGATGCTCGTGATCGTCTTGATTATGTTGTCCAGATGACTGCGCAGGCGGCAGAACGCGCATTGAGTTGTGTTGAAGCAGCCCAGCCTCGCCAGAATCAAATGGAAGAAGAGTCTAAGTCTCTTAAAGCACGTTGGGATCAGTGGTTTGAGAATCCTATTGAGCTCTCTGAGGCGCGTGAATTAGTTACCGATACGCGTAACTATCTTGAATCTGTACCGGATCACACTGCGTTTACCAATGCCCAGTTACTGGAAATCATGATGGCCCAGGATTTTCAGGATCTAACCGGGCAGGTTATTAAACGCATGATGGATGTTGTTCAGGAAATCGAGAAACAGTTACTAATGGTCTTGCTGGAAAATATTCCAGAGAAACCCTCTGAAAACCGTCGTGCCAATGAAGGCTTGCTCAATGGGCCTCAGGTTGACAAAACCGCTGCAGGTATTGTTGCTAACCAGGATCAGGTTGACGATCTGTTGGACAGTCTGGGTTTTTGATTTCACCTCGACACCCATCTCATCTTTTGTATGAGTGGGCATTGGTGGCGTAAAATATGTGGATTTTTACGATCGGGCGTGCCCCGATCGTAAATTCCTAGTTCCCGCCTTATTCAATAAAATAAATAGCTGCTTATTTTCTTCTTTGTTCTACCCATAACGATTTACCGGATTTTGTCATGCTAGCGTTCTATAACGTTATGTCAGTGAGCATTAACAGGAGCGACTGTAGTGGCAGATGATAGTGATCTGGAGAAAACAGAAGCTCCCACCCCCCAACGAACAGAGAAAGCCCGAGAAGAAGGTCAGATACCTCGATCACGAGAATTGACATCAGTGCTTATGCTCATTGCCGGTTTGGCTATTCTGTGGGGAACTGGTTCCAGTATGGCCGGCAGGCTGGCTGATATGATGGCTAAAGGATTAAGCTTTGACCACAACTTTATCAGTGATGAGCGGCTGATCATTTCTCATGTCGGTATGTTAATTAATCAGATGGCGCTGGCGCTTGTCCCTATCTTATGTGGGCTTGTTTTGGTTGCTCTGGCTGCACCGATATTACTAGGCGGTTTGATTTTTAGTACTAAGGCGATAAGCTTCGATTTTGGTAAAATGAATCCGCTATCTGGGCTAAAGCGGATATTTTCAACCCATGTATTGGCCGAACTATTTAAAGCTATTCTCAAGGCCGTTGTTGTAGGTTTGATTACTTACTGGTTCCTGCTGCATAACTGGAATGACATGCTGCATCTTGTCTCAGAACCCATGGGGACTGCGATAAAAGATGCGATGAATATTGCCTTCCTGTGCTGTTTTTGGGTGATTCTTGGGCTGTTCCCTATGGTTGCTTTTGATGTGGCGTGGCAGATATGGAGCCATATTAAACGTTTACGTATGAGTAAGCAGGAAATCCGTGACGAATACAAAGAACACGAAGGGGATCCTCATATTAAAGGTCGTATTCGGCAACAGCAGCGAGCGATTGCTCAGCGGAGAATGATGTCGGATGTTCCGAAAGCAGACGTGATTGTTACCAACCCCACTCATTATGCTGTTGCGCTGAAGTATGATGAGAAGAAGATGCATGCACCTAAAGTGCTGGCCAAAGGTGCTGATCGGATAGCTCAGCGTATTCGAGAACTGGGTTCAGAGAATCGTATTCCGATCCTGGAGGCACCGCCATTAGCTCGAGCTCTCTATCGCCACACTGAAGTCGGGCAACATATTCCTACCGGATTATACGCCGCCGTTGCTGAAGTACTTTCATGGGTTTACCAGCTTAAACGCTGGAAACGTGAAGGCGGTTTGATTCCGCGTAAACCTAAAAACTTACCTGTGCCGGATGCACTGGATTTTGCTAAAGAGAAAACAACCGATGGCTAACCTGGCCTCTTTGCTCCGCCTACCAGACAATATGAAGGGTTCACAATGGCAGGTTATGGCAGGACCTGTTCTAATATTGCTCATCTTGTCGATGATGGTTCTGCCGTTGCCACCGTTTGTTCTGGACTTGTTGTTTACGTTTAACATAGCGTTGTCCATCATGGTGCTGCTGGTTGCCATGTTCACTCAGCGTACACTCGATTTTGCCGCATTTCCCACTATTCTACTGTTTTCAACACTATTGCGTTTATCACTCAACGTCGCATCGACTCGTATCATTCTGATGGATGGACACACCGGAGCCGGTGCTGCAGGCCATGTAGTTGAAGCATTTGGTCATTTCCTAGTAGGCGGCAATTTTGCTATTGGTATTGTTGTGTTCATTATCCTTGTGCTGATTAACTTTATGGTTATCACGAAGGGTGCTGGCCGTATTGCTGAAGTTGGTGCACGCTTTACGCTGGATGGTATGCCTGGTAAACAGATGGCCATTGATGCCGATCTAAATGCCGGCTTGATTGGTGAAGATGAGGCCAAGAAGCGGCGTTCTGAAGTAACTCAGGAGGCAGATTTTTATGGTTCCATGGATGGTGCCAGTAAGTTTGTGCGTGGTGATGCCATCGCTGGGCTGATGATTATGGCTATCAACATTATCGGCGGCCTGCTGGTTGGGGTAGTCCAGCATAATATGGTGTTGGGACAGGCGGTTGAAAACTATACGTTGCTGACTATCGGCGATGGCCTGGTCGCGCAAATACCTGCGCTGGTAATTTCAACCGCCGCTGGTGTTATCGTGACCCGAGTCAGTACCGATCAGGATGTTGGGCAGCAGATGGTGACTCAGCTGTTCAGTAATCCGAGAGTTATGATCCTGAGTGCTGGGGTGCTGGGGCTGATCGGTTTGGTTCCAGGTATGCCTAACTTTGTTTTCTTGCTTTTCACTGCCGCGTTGTTGGGTTTTGCCTGGTGGATTAAAAAAGCGGAAAATAAAACAGCTTTTGCAGCAACTGAAGCCGCTGCGGCGACACCAGTTGCACCGCAGGTGGTTGAAGCCAGTTGGTCTGATGTGCAGTTGGAAGATCCGCTTGGCATGGAAGTCGGGTATCGCCTGATTCCGATGGTTGATTTTCAGCAAAATGGCGAGTTGCTTGGTCGTATACGAAGTATCAGAAAGAAATTTGCTCAGGAGATGGGCTTTCTGCCGCCGGTTGTGCATATTCGGGATAATTTGGATTTGCAGCCAGCCAGCTACCGTATTTTGATGAAAGGTGTTGAGATTGGCAGTGGCGAGGCTCATCCAGGGCGTTGGATGGCAATTAATCCGGGAAATGCAGTAGGTACGTTGCCAGGTGATTTGACCAAAGATCCTGCTTTTGGCTTGCCTGCCATCTGGATTGAAAGTGCGTTAAAAGAACAAGCGCAAACGCAAGGATATACTGTAGTTGAAGCCAGCACAGTCGTTGCTACTCACCTGAATCATTTACTTAGCTTACATGCCAGTGAATTGTTTGGCCGACAGGAAGCGCAACAACTGATGGACCGTGTGTCTCAGGAAATGCCGAAGTTGACCGAGGATTTTATTCCTGGAGTAGTGACATTAACGACCTTGCATAAGGTGCTGCAAAATCTATTAAGCGAACAGGTTTCTATTCGGGATATGCGAACGGTTATTGAAACGTTGGCTGAACATGCACCGGTACAAACTGATCCTAATGAACTGACGACAGCTGCGCGTATTGCTCTTGGGCGGGCGATAACACAGCAATGGTTCCCTGGAGATACTGAATTGCAGGTAATTGGTCTTGATGGTGCCTTGGAACGTCTGCTGTTACAGGCCCTTCAAGGAGGCGGTGGTTTGGAGCCGGGACTAAGCGATAGGTTGTTGGAGCAGGCTCGGCAGGCATTACAACGACAGGAAGTTTTGGGAGCGCCGCCGGTATTGTTGGTTAACCATGCATTGCGCGGATTGCTATCACGCTTCCTACGCCGTAGCCTGCCGCAGATTGCTGTATTGTCGAATCTTGAGATCAGTGACAGTCGGCAGATCAGAATGACATCGATGATCGGTGGCGAACTGTCCTAATGAAAAAAAGAATGATGGCCGCATTTTGGGGAATGGCGCCAGCAATGTTGTCGCTTAGTGCCCACGCCCAAGAAGGTGGATGGAATGCAAGTCTATCCGGGCCATCATTCCAATACAAAGGGATATTGGCATCTTCTCCGGGTCTGCTTCCTCCCTCTGGATTGGGGGTAACAGCCACTCAGTCCGTGACTATAATCTACTGGCGCTATCAACTGAAATCTCCCGCACCGATAGATCTTGCTGTTAAACTCTGTGCGATTAATCGCTGTGTCAATCTGGATGGCGCAAGTGGTCAGACTTATGGTTTGCAAGGGATACCTGCCGACAGTGAATTCAGGATGCTATTTTATGTGCCAGGATCCGGGCGGATGGGCACATCAGTTGAGGTAGTATCTAATGAAATCTCGGTAAATTATAGGTGATTCGTCAAGAATATTTACGCTGGGTTTTTATCGCATAATACGTTGGTGTTGTAGAGAGCGTTAGCTAATGATACGCCGACCAGAAAGAGAATTACTACGCGATTGACCATCTGGTCCGTACAAAGGTTGGGCATTATGCGGTTTTAATACTGCCAGTGCTTTTTCATTATGATCGAGGTGATAACCAAGCAATAAACCATTATGCTGATTTTTATCACGTAATGTTTCAGTCAATTCAGTAATCTGTTGCCAGATTTCGGCTACAACAGGATGGGTAGTATAAGGGGCCGTCACCCGTAAAGCAGATTCTCCTTGCAGTCGGATTTTATCCAAATGCTGGATAGTCGTTAACAGCGAATTCTTCTTATCGGTAATCACTTGCAGAGCAGGTCCATTAACATGGCCAGCACAGAGCAACAATTGCTCATCCTCTAGCACAACTCCAAGTTCACGCATATTGAGCAGCAGTTGTTCTAACAGCTTTACAAGTTTTTCCATAAAATTAATCGCCTGAAATCAAGTCCTGTGCATCTTTAAGCAATGCATCAGCAATTTTACCAACGTTCATTTTCAATGAACCGTTACGAATAGCCTGCTTCAGCGTTTCTACGCGTTGGATATCGATATCCTGAGATGACGGTTGCATCAGTTTGGACTGAGCATCACTCAGTTTAACCTGAGTGCCAGCCACACCGCTCTGTTGCCCGGTTTCTTCTTTGCGTTTTAATTTGCTCACATCGCCAGTATCCCAAGATTGAGCTGGGTTTACTGGATTGACTGATTGGGTCCGATCAATGCTCATGGTAGTGTGCTCATGTCATAACAAGGTATAAAGATGATAATCTAGGAAATAGTATCTATTTCCTAAACTGGTGCTTCATTTTAACCAGTATTATCATCAGCGACTATGTTCATCATATCGGCAGCAATGAGCATTACTTTAGCAAATTATTGTGAGATCAGAATAATCCCATCGTTAGTAGCAATACCCGATACGAGCTGCCCTGAAGCCGTACGAACCCTTACTGACTGACCTGATGCTGCATTGTTCATAGCTTTTCCTTCACTGCGCACGCTAAAGCCATTTCCCTGGGCCAGGATTTGTACGGTTTGCCCTGCATGGATCACCCAAGGTTTTCTAATCATAGCTTGCGTAATGGCTTGACCTGGTGCGATATCTCGCAATGCTACCGCACCCTGAGCTTCCTCCAGAGAGAACAGCGTATGCGAGGGAAGCTGATCAATTCTGCCTCGGATGGTTCGAATATCTCCCGATGCCAGCACTGCTCCCCGACTGACAGGAGCCGCCGCCGCCACATAATTGCCGGTAACTTGCACTTCGACCTGAATAAAACGTCGATCCTGATTACAACGGACAGATACGGAAAGATTGCCCCATGCTCTTGCATTTCCTGGCAGCGAAATTTGCGGATTTTCACAAGCAGGCCATTGGGCTTCAGGCGTTTTCACTAATACATTCACAGTATTCGATGAGCCTTTAAAATTATCTGAAAAGAAACGAGATAATTGTGATGCGAGATCGGCAGCATTCACCAGCACTGGAGCAATTAGCAGGCCTAAAATCGATAACTGTATGTATTTCCTGATATCCTGCATCAGTATTCTGCTCTCCAACCCCAATCATTCCACGTTACCAGTTTAGCGGTACTTGCTTACAGTTAAGGCAATAAATAGCACTTCATTCTATGTCTATTCTGACGATGATTTTGACAGGATGAGAATTATCCTACACGAACTAAAAATTAAATTGCGGAGGGAGTATGCTCGATAAATTAGATGCCGCGCTACGGTTTCAGCAAGAGGCGTTGAATCTCCGTGCCCAGCGTCAGGAAATTTTGGCTGCCAACATTGCTAATGCGGATACTCCTGGCTATCAGGCTCGTGACATTGATTTTGCCAAGGAACTGAACAAAGTGATGGAACAGGGACGCGTTAGCGGTCAATCCGTGTCACTGAGCCTGACGTCCTCACGCCACATTCCCGCTCAGAAGTTACAGCAGCCTGAGCTCGATCTGCTCTACCGTGTCCCGACGCAGCCCGCTCTTGATGGAAACACCGTTGACATGGATCGCGAGCGTACCAACTTCGCGGATAACAGTTTCAAGTATCAGGGTAGTCTGACGCTTATCAGTGGGCAGATCAAAGGTATGATGTCGGTACTTCAGTCCGG
This sequence comes from Dickeya sp. CFBP 2040, assembly GCF_012273755.1. Lineage (NCBI taxonomy): Bacteria > Pseudomonadati > Pseudomonadota > Gammaproteobacteria > Enterobacterales > Pectobacteriaceae > Dickeya > Dickeya sp. CFBP 2040. The sequence goes on along the minus strand of NZ_JAAVXH010000041.1, from coordinate 10,206 downwards.
ATCGTCATAATAGCATTGATGGCAGATATAAGGTTGATGTCTCATGTCGTTACTCAATATTTTTGATATTTCCGGTTCGGCGCTCTCCGCCCAGTCTCAACGCCTCAACGTCAGTGCCAGTAATTTGGCTAACGCTGACAGCGTTACAGGCCCAGATGGACAGCCCTATCGCGCTAAGCAGGTAGTTTTTGAAGTCGACTCTGCTCCAGGGCAAGCGACAGGTGGTGTGAAGGTTGCCAAGGTAATTGAAGATCCTTCTCCGGAAAAACTTGTCTATCAGCCGGGTAATCCGTTGGCTGACGCCAAAGGCTATGTCCGCATGCCAAATGTGAATCCCGTCAATGAAATGGTTAATACCATCTCAGCGTCCCGAAGCTATCAGGCGAATGTGGAAGTATTGAATACCACAAAATCGATGATGCTGAAGACATTAACTATTGGTCAGTAATCTGGAGAATACATGGCTACCACATCTTCTGTCAGTAATGTCCAAAATACGACATCGACGACATCCACATCGGCCGTCAGCGGGAATACCAGCGCTGACTTACAGAACAGCTTTCTGACCCTCTTGGTCGCTCAGCTAAAGAATCAGGACCCGACTAATCCGATGGATAATAACCAACTGTTGTCTCAGTTGGCACAGTTAAACACGGTGAGCGGTATTGAAAAGTTGAATACCACGCTGGGATCTATTTCTACTCAAATCAATAGTAACCAATCTATTCAGGCATCGTCGTTGATTGGTCATGGCGTGCTGGTACCTGGAACCAAAGTGCTGGTGGGTAAAGAAACGGCTACGCCGTTCGGCGTTGAACTGGAAAGTGCCGCTGAGAACGTCACCATCAACATCACTGATAGTTCTGGCAAAGTTGTTCACAGTATGGACCTGGGCGCGCTTAGTGCCGGGGTACATGCCTATTCTTGGGATGGCAAAGCATCGGATGGTACTACTGCACCAGATGGTGCTTATACGATCTCGGTTTCAGCTACATCCAATGGTGCTCAGCAGGTTGCAGAACCGCTGAACTATGCGTATGTGAATGGTGTAGTCAGCAGCAGCAACGGAGCGTTGTTGGATCTGGGCCTTAGTGGTCAGTCTACGTTGGATAACGTACGCCAGATTTTGTAATAGTTACGGATTATAACGCGCGTCACTTTCTAGTGAATAACAGTTCATCAATATTCAGGAGAGCACTATGAGCTTTTCTCAGGCGGTCAGTGGATTAAATGCTGCCTCTAACAATCTGGACGTAATTGGCAACAATATAGCCAACTCCGCTACTGTAGGTTTCAAAGCTAGTAATATTTCTTTTGCTGATATGTATGCTGGTTCCAACGTGGGTTTGGGAACACGAGTGGCATCCGTACTGCAGGATTTTAGCAATGGTTCTATTACTAGTACGTCTCGCTCGTTGGATGTAGCTATCAACGGTAATGGCTTTTATCGCCTGCTCAACACCAACGGCAGTGTGGCTTACAGCCGTAATGGTCAGTTCACGTTGGATAGCAATCGTAATATTGTCAATGCACAGGGCCTGCAGTTGACTGGCTATCCCGCTACCGGGACGCCGCCAGCAATTCAGAAAGGGGCCGATCCGGTTGGTTTGAGCATTCCGGAAACCACCATGTCGGCCAAGGCTACCGGCACTGCGTCGATCATTGCCAGCCTGAACTCGTCAGACGGTACAAATACCTGGAATGCTACTAACCCGACCAACACCTCAAACTACAAAGGTTCTATCACTACCTACGACAGTTTGGGTAATGCGCATAACTTCGCACTCTATTTCGTGAAAACCGCAGCTAATAGCTGGGATGTGTATGCACAAGACACCAGTATCACTGGTGCGGGCTTCCAGGGGCCAACCACACTGTCTTTCAATAGCAGCGGCGCACTGACTACAACGACACCAGCGACGATTAGTATGGCAACATTGAACGGTTCTGCAGCCAGCACGTTTACTCTGGCGTTTACCGGCTCTGTTCAGCAAAACAGCGGTTCCAACAGCACCAAAACACCAACACAGGATGGCTATGAACCAGGCGAATTGACGGGTTATAGCATCAGTGAAGACGGTAGTGTCATTGGCTCTTATTCCAATAAGAAGACCCAACTTCTGGGGCAGATTGCACTGGCTAACTTTGCCAACCCGGAAGGACTTGCTCCGCAGGGTGACAACGTATGGGGCGCAACTGACAAATCCGGTCAGGCCGTAGTGAACCTGGCAGGCACCGGTAACCTTGGAAAACTCGTGGGTAAAGCTACCGAAAGTTCTAACGTCGATATGAGTAAGGAATTGGTGAACATGATTGTTGCTCAACGTAACTATCAGTCCAATGCCCAGACCATTAAAACGCAGGATCAGATACTTAATACGCTGGTTAACCTGCGCTAATTATTGTAACGGGGATATTGCATGGATCACGCTATCTATACAGCAATGGGCGCTGCAAGTCAGACGTTGGAACAGCAAGCCATTACGTCGAACAATATGGCTAACGCCTCGACGCCAGGTTTTCGTGCACAACTAGCTGCGATGCGTGCTGTGCCGATCCAGGGAGCCTCTAATGAGACGCGTACACTGGTGATATCATCGACACCTGGGGCTGATTCGACCCCAGGATCCATGGATTATACCGGTCGTTCGATGGATGTTGCGTTATCACAAGATGGTTGGTTAGCGGTTCGCGTTGCGGATGGCAGTGAGGCTTATACTCGCAACGGTAATATGGAAATTAACGCTAACGGGCAATTAGCTATTCAGGGAAACGTGGTGATGGGGGATGGCGGTCCAATCGACGTGCCGCCCCAGACGCAGATCACTATAGGTCCCGATGGTACTATTAATGCGCTGAATCCCAGTGATGCGGCGAATACGGTTACTCCAATCGGTCGCCTTAAACTAGTTAAAGCGACTGCTAGAGATGTGGTCCGTGGTGACGACGGTTTTTTCCGTGTTTCCCCTGCTGCGCAACAACAACGTGGCACGGTATTACAGAATGACGCAACAGTCAGGGTAATGCCTGGGGTGGTGGAAGGTAGTAACGTCAATACGGTTGAATCGATGGTGGAGATGATTTCCAACGCACGCCGTTTTGAGATGCAGATGAAAGTGATTAGCAACGTTGATGATAATACACAGCGTGCTAATCAGATACTTGCAATGAATTAAGTGCCCTTGCGCACAGGAGTGACTCGATGATCCGTTCTTTATGGATTGCCAAAACCGGTCTGAACGCCCAGCAAACCAATATGGATGTTATATCCAACAACCTGGCGAACGTCAGCACTAATGGTTTTAAGCGTCAGCGTGCCGTATTTGAAGACCTTATGTATCAAACTGTACGCCAGCCGGGGGCCCAGTCTTCAGAACAGACTACTCTGCCGTCAGGTTTACAACTGGGGACAGGGGTGCGCCCGGTGGCAACCGAGCGAATTCATACGCAAGGTTCTTTTTCCGAAACTGGTAATGTAAAGGATATGGCTATCAAAGGCGCAGGCTTCTTTCAGGTGTTGATGCCGGATGGCACGACGGCATACACCCGTGACGGCTCCTTCCAGCAGGACTCTAATGGTCAGTTAGTGACATCTAGCGGTTTTCAGGTTCAGCCAGTTATTACTATTCCAGCGAACTCTAGCAACCTGACGGTAGGCCGCGATGGGGTAGTTACCGTAACCCAGCAGGGACAGACTGCTCCTATCCAAATCGGGCAGCTCAACCTGGCGATGTTTATCAATGAAGCAGGTCTGGAGAACCTTGGGGAAAACCTGTATGCGGAAACTGCCAGTTCCGGCGCACCAACCCAAAGTACGCCGGGTCTGAATGGCGCAGGCCTCATTTATCAGAAATTTGTTGAAACATCAAACGTAAATGTCGCTGAAGAATTGGTCTCGATGATTCAGACCCAACGGGCGTATGAAATTAACAGTAAGGCAATCTCTTCCACGGACCAAATGTTGCAGAAACTGACCCAACTGTAATTCTTCATTGGGCATTTTTGTTTGCGTTTAAGGTGGCATTTTACTGATTTGCGATTGGTTGCAGATGGGTGAGGTGGCCACCTGATTCAATCTGTAGACAGATTACTGAAAGTAAGGCGATACCTGTAGTGATGATGAATACAAAGTCGGTTGCTGCTCTGCAGCCATGTCGGCCACGTTTGCTGGCATATGTGATGATGTTAACGCTGTCAGGTTGCGCCTACGTTCCTCACGACAAAGTTGTAACAGGGCCAACAACAGCGCAGCCCACACCGCCTTTGCAGGCTATCCCCAATGGGTCCATTTTTCAGGCTGGGCAAGCAATGAATTATGGCTATCAGCCGATGTTTGAGGACCGGCGCCCACGCAATGTAGGAGATACGCTGACTATTGTTCTGCAGGAAAACGTCAGCGCCAGTAAGAATTCGTCGGCGAATGCCAGTCGTAATGCATCCGGCTCCTTTGGTATGACCGTTACGCCACGCGCTTTGGAAGGGCCTTTGGGTAATAACCGGGCTGCGTTTAACGCTACTGGCAAAGATGATTTTACCGGTAAAGGTGGTGCCAACGCGAATAACACTTTCACCGGTACTATCACGGTTACTGTGGATCAGGTGCTGACCAACGGTAACTTGCATGTTGTGGGCGAAAAACAAATTGCAGTTAATCAGGGAACTGAATTTATCCGTTTCTCCGGGGTGGTAAACCCAAGGACTATCAGCGGCAGCAATACTGTAGCATCAACACAGGTAGCGGATGCTCGTATGGAGTATGTGGGCAATGGCTACATTAATGAAACACAGACTATGGGCTGGCTGCAGCGGTTCTTCCTTAATGTTTCGCCGTTCTAAATTGATGAGGCATATAATGCGGATCTCTTCATTGTTTACCCTTATTCTTGCTGTGCTGATGATGGTAACTCCGCCAGTATCAGCTGAACGTATCCGCGATCTGGTGAGTATTCAGGGCGTGCGTGATAACGCGCTTATTGGTTATGGTCTGGTGGTGGGATTGGATGGCACTGGTGACCAGACTACGCAGACACCGTTCACCACACAGAGTTTGAACAATATGCTCTCCCAAATGGGGATTACTGTTCCTGCTGGCACCAACATGCAGCTGAAAAATGTGGCTGCGGTGATGGTTACCGCTAAATTGCCTCCGTTTGCTCGTGCAGGCCAGTCGGTTGATGTAGTGGTTTCTTCTATGGGGAATGCTAAGAGCTTGCGTGGCGGTACATTGCTGATGACGCCGCTAAAAGGTGTTGATAATCAGGTCTACGCCATTGCGCAAGGTAACTTGTTGATCGGCGGTGCTGGTGCTTCTGCAGGAGGTAGCAGTGTACAGGTCAATCAGCTTTCTGGCGGACGTATTACCAATGGTGCAGTTATTGAGCGTGAGCTGCCTAGTACATTTGGTACTGGAAATACTATCATGCTGCAATTGAATCAGGATGATTTTACGATGGCGCAGAGTATCAGCGATGCCATCAACCGATTTAGCCGTGGGGGTACTGCGACCCCGCTAGATTCTCGCACCATCCGAGTTGTAGTGCCGTCAGGCAATAGCTCTCAGGTTCGTTTTCTGGCGGATATGCAAAATATTGAGGTCAATGTCGGTACACTGGATGCCAAAGTTATCATTAACTCCCGTACGGGTTCTGTAGTGATGAACCGCAATGTCCAACTGGAAAATTGCGCGGTAGCTCAGGGAAATCTATCTGTCACCATTAATCAGCAAAATACTGTCAGTCAGCCGAACACGCCACTGGCGGGAGGGCAGACGGTGGTGACGCCACAAACGGAAATTTCCATGCGTCAGGAGGGGGGGGCACTGCAGCGGGTAAACTCAAGTGCTAATCTCAACAGTGTGGTCAGAGCACTGAACTCTCTGGGGGCAACACCAATGGATTTGATGTCGATTCTTCAGGCAATGGAAAGCGCTGGCTGCCTGAGAGCTAAGTTGGAAATTATCTGATGAGTGATCTGAAGGCGTTTAACAATCCTGCTTATGAGACGCAGTCACTTAACTCGCTGAAACGGGATGTTTCAAGTCATCCTCAGAGTCGGGAAGGTATTCGTGCTGTCGCTAAACAGTTGGAAGGCGTCTTCGTGCAGATGATGATGAAAAGTATGCGTGATGCCTTGCCACAGGATGGCCTGTTCAGTAGCGATCAGACTCGTATGCTTACATCAATGTATGATCAGCAGCTTGCTCAGCAGATGTCATCGGGTAAAGGGCTGGGATTAGCCTCAATGATCGAGAAGCAAATGACGGGAAAAGGGATTGTCGGTACTGAGCCAGAAGCGACTTCACCTGTGCCCTTTAAGCCGGATAGCCAGTTGACTCGGACCATGCCGGCATTTGCTTTGGAGCAGATGGTTCGCAAAGCGATGCCAGCATTGCCGGAAAAAACAGCAGCATTACCGATGGGGAGTGCTGAGTTTATTTCCCGACTGTCGGTACCGGCGATGTTGGTTAGTCAGCAAAGCGGTATTCCACACCATTTAATTATGGCTCAGGCTGCGCTTGAATCTGGGTGGGGACAGCGCGAAATTCCTACTGCTGATGGACGTTCAAGTCATAATATTTTTGGCATAAAGGCAGGCAGCAATTGGGATGGCCCGGTAACAGAAGTTACTACGACGGAATACGAGCAAGGTGTTGCCAAAAAGGTCAAAGCGGCGTTCCGTGTGTATAGTTCCTATTTGGAAGCGTTGAATGACTACGCCAAGTTGCTGACGCAAAACCCGCGCTATGCGGGTGTTTCTGCTGCTGCAACCGCGGAACAGGCTGCGGTTGCTTTACAACAAGCCGGGTATGCGACTGATCCGGCTTATGCGAAGAAACTGGTAAGTATGATTCAGCATATGAAAAATTCAGGTGAAAAGGCGGTTCAGGCGTATACACATGATCTGAGCGGTATTTTCTAATTTTATTCAAGTTTTCAGCCTGCCTGCCGATAGATATAAAAGTTAATTTATAACGACGATATATTTTTGTGCCTGGCAATAGGTTGTTCGCTGTCTGTGCATAAGTAAGAGTAAAAAGGAACCCAGCATGTCCAATTTGATTAACACCGGAATGAGTGGTTTGAGTGCTGCACAGGCGGCACTGAGCACTGTCAGTAACAACATCAGTAATCAGGCTGTTACAGGATATAGTCGTCAAAATGCATTGTTGGCACAGAACAACGGTACCAACCTCTCCGCCGGTTACATTGGCAACGGGGTAACCGTTGTCAGCATCAATCGTGATTACAATGATTTTATTGCTAAACAGCTACGTGCAGCTCAGACGACAAGCAGCTCAACGACTTCTTATTACGAGCAAATTTCAAAAATTGATAATCTGTTGTCGAGCAGTTCATCTAGTCTGTCTACCACGATTCAAGACTTCTTCAAAAACCTGCAGAACCTGACCAGTAATTCTAGCGACTCTTCTGTACGTCAAACTGTGCTGGGTAAAGCAAATGCTTTGGTCAACCAGTTCAAAATCACTGACCAATATCTGCGTGATATGGATAGCAACATCAATGGAGAAATTTCCGTTACTGTCTCACAGATTAATACGTTCGCTCAGCAGATAGCTAATATCAACGACCAGATTGTGCGTCTGAAAGGCGCTAATAATGGCGCAGCGCCAAATGATTTGCTGGATCAGCGTGACGTACTGGTTGATGGGCTTAACAAATTGGTCGGCATAGATGTGGCAGTTCAAGATGGTGATGTTTACAACATCTCACTGAAGAATGGCCTGACTCTTGTTCAGGGGAAAAGCTTCAATACGTTTGCTGCTACGCCATCCAGTACAGACCCAACTCGTACGACCGTTTCTTACAACGATGCGATTGCTGGTTTGAGTGAAGTAAAAGAGAGCACTATTACTGGCGGCTCTCTTGGCGGGTTGCTGAATTTCCGTACCAGTACACTGGATAGCGCCCGTAACCAGTTAGGTCAGATGGCGTTGGCATTTACTGATGCTTTCAATAATCAGCACAAAGCAGGGTTCGACTTGAATAATGCTCAAGGTGGTGATTTCTTTGGTGTTGGTTCGTCTGTCACGTTGAAAAGCGCCAAAAATACCTCTGCTGCCGAGTTGACCTCTTCCTATCTGAGTGATACTTACTCGCTGCAGTACAATGGTACGTCCTGGAGCGTTACTCGGTCTGATGGTACAACGGCAAGTTCAACTCTGTCTGGTTCTGGCCTAACCTTTGATGGTTTCACTATCGGTATATCCGGTGCGGCTGCTTCAGGTGATACTTTTAGCCTCAAAGTATCACCTGGACAGTCATCAATTTCACAAACCGCACCGACAGGCACAACATCTGCAGCATCGCTCTCACGAAATGATAACAACTACATTAAGGCTAGTGATTATAGCGTTACATTTGTTGGCCCATCTGCCAATAACTGGTCAGTAAAACGCTTGTCGGATGGGGCTGACTTGTCCTCCTCGGCAACGTATACCGCAGCAAGCGGTTCGACGCCTGCCAGTTTGATTTTTGATGGCATGAAACTTGATATCACAGGGACACCATTAGCTGACGAGCAGTTTACTGTCAAAGGCGTTCGTGATGTTGTGGTAAATATGTCAGTGAAAATCACAGATTCATCGAAGATTGCCGCTGCAGGTGCTTCGCTGACATCAGCTGGCGGTGGGGTTAGTGATAACACAAATGCTAAAGCATTGTTAAACTTACAGACTGCTAAAGTGGTCGAAAACAAATCCAGTATCAGTCAGGCGTATGCCAGTCTGGTCGGTGATATTGGTAACAAAACCAGTACCGCTAAGGTTACTGATACTTCGCAGAAGAACGTGGTATCACAATTGACCACAGAGCAGCAATCTGTATCCGGCGTCAACCTAAACGAAGAGTACGGCGATTTGATTCGTTTTCAGCAATATTACATGGCAAATGCCAAGGTAATCCAGACTGCTTCGACGATCTTTGATGCTTTGTTGGCAATCCGTAGTTAAGTTTGTGACGGTAAAAATAGTAAGGAATAAGTTATGCGACTGAGTACCAGTATTATTTTTCAGCAGGGTATGCAAGGCGTCACAGACGGGTTATCAAATTTTAGCAAGACGGGCCAGCAGCTAGCGAGTAATACACGGGTGCTAAACCCGTCTGATGACCCGATCGCGGCCTCCAAGGCTGTGATGGTGAACCAGGCTCAGGCTCAGAACGATCAATATACCTTGGCTCGTACTTTTGCCCAGAACGGTATGAATAGTGAGTTATCCGTTTTGACCAACGTAGTCACTGCATTGACGAGTGCTAGTACGACGTTGTTGAGCGCTGATGGTACTAAGAATGATAATGATCGCCAGCTTATCGCAACATCTCTGCGCGGCCTTAAATCTCAGTTACTCAATCTGGCGAACAGTACAGACGGTAATGGTAGTTATATTTTCGGTGGCTATAAGACTGATTCCCAGCCATTCGTTACTAATGCTGCTGGCACCGTTAGTTATGTTGGGGGCACTCAGGCCATTTCTCAACAGGTGGATGCAGACCGTGTCATGGCGGTTGGACATGTCGGTACTGATGTATTCAATAATGCAAGTGGTACGGCAGACATTTTCAGTGCTTTGGATACAGCTATCACTGCATTGGAGACTCCATTAGATGGTGCTAGCGATGCAGTTAAGAGCGCTAACACAGCATCAGTGAATGCTGCTAGCCTGGGCCTGAAAAGTTCGCTGACCAATGTATCCTCCGCACAGGCAACACTTGGTGTTCAATTGCAGGAAATTGATACGTTGGATAGTATCGGTACTGATCGTAGTGCCGCTAACAAGCAAACGCTAAGCGATCTGGTTGATATTGATATGGTTGCGACTATCTCGACTTACTTGATGCAACAGCAGTCTCTGCAGGCATCATACAAAGCGTTTATTGATATGCAAAACATTTCGTTATTCCAACTGAATAAATAAGGTGGAGTAACGTACCAGTATTTGGATGCGCTTAAACCGGGCGTATTCTTTTTAGCATGTCATCCTTTATAAGATGACATGCTTTTTTTTTGAGGGAGGTTGTGCATTTTTGAGCGCGTGTGACCTGCTCTGACCTGCCCCCAGTATTAAACACAATAATCAGTTAGTAATGTCGGTTGATTTACTCCCGTATTCTCCGTTTCGCCATCCCGCTGCAAACTCTGAAGGGGTCTGATAATTCAACGAAGAATGAGGCCGACATTCGCTATAGTCCT
>NZ_JAAVXH010000040.1:0-10234 GCF_012273755.1 Dickeya sp. CFBP 2040 | reverse complement strand
AAAACTAACCACATGAAAACTAATAAGTTAAATAAATATCTTTTTCGGGTTTTATTTCTACTATTATTTTTTTGTCACCCGTAAAGTGATCAAACCTACGTAAAGTGCGATATAATATATCAGGAGATTACAATGCAATTGACCAATCTCAGCAACAAAACGTCTAAGCAAGTTGCCACTGAAATTATTGAAAGTCTCGAACAACATTGGAGCATTGATTTAAAATCTATCATTTCAAATGAGGCTATTTCTGAGGAAGACCGGATTAAACGTCTTCGTGCCAAAATACTAGAAGCCGCTCTGGCGGGTATTGATGAATTTGATGCAGACGCTGGAATAGCGCCACGTACCGGACAATATGACACATTAGCCGAAAGCGTTCTTAGGGGCGATGCGATAGAAATTGAACCAAATTTTAGCGTCACTGAACATAACTACAATATTATTTGCGGTTATAAGGGCGCGGATGTTTATAATTATGTGTTTAATCTCAGCAAGCGACTTGAGGCGATGTCAAAGGCACAAACGCCGGGCCAGCTTGCAGTCGAAACTATTTCCGCAGGGTTGATTAGCGTAGGCACCGCTTGGGCTAAATTAACATGGTCAGCATGGCGTACAGGCGGGCAAACGCTGCTGCAAGCTTGTAGAACCGGGGTAACTCAGCTCGGACTCAAGACCGCCATTACGGTTGTGGTCATTGTCCTCACCGCTATCATCACCTACCTTCTGATCGATAATCCGAAAAAGATCCTCGGTGTCGTTTTCAATAATACTGACGACCATCTGGTTGTAAATAACTGGAAGAATTCTGGTGGCGATCTCTATATGGAGCATGGCGTCATGGTTAATTTCATGGAAGACCATGCAGATGGCGATCTCGACTCGCCATTAATTCAAATTCGCAAGCGTTATTTCTTCGAAGCAGGCGACCCGGATAACTGCATTTTTGGCGGTATCTATTTTGGTGACAGAAATGTGGGTCTCAGGGGTTCAGAAGGCGTTATGATATTTTCGTCTTATGGAAACAATAACATCAAAGTCGCCCACCAGTTTGCCGTACCTTATACCAATGACAACGGCACAAACATGCGGAAAATAAACGGTCCAGTCGATCTCCCTTCCCTGTTCCGCGAAATGTATAACGGCAGAAATACCCGTGTGGATATCAATGAGGGTGGTTACCGCTTGCTATCGACAGTGAATGATCCGCGCGGCGGCGTTGTAGGATTGATCGCGGCCATTCAGAAAAACAGCTAAAACCATCAGATAAAACAAGCCGACAACGAAGATGTTGTCGGCTTTTTGTCTATAGAAAACCCCCAACCAGGCTGAGGGTTCCGTAAAACTTTCAGTTTTGATCCGGATATAAAAAGCCCTTTTGATTTTTTCTGGCCAATTCTTCTTCCTTAAGCGGGATTTTATTTCTTTCTTTCATACCGTTGAGGAAGACTCTTGCTGGCTTGGCTTTAATAAATTTCCTGTCGGAATTTGAAAAAAAAGTTCTCGAACTGTTTTACGATGCGAGGAATATGTCAATTCAAAGATAAAGATTATTTTCAAGCTTATAACCTTCACAGACTAATCCAAAAAAGTTATCGGGATTAAATAAATCCTCTATGCGAGCTATCGAACGGCGTTCGATGGATAATCCGTAATCTGAAATGCAAAAACCCGCCTTGTGGGCGGGTTCCTTAAATGAGTGGTGCCCGGACTCGGGATCATTCAGCTTTCTATTAAGTTGAAATGTAGCATAAATTTTAATCGCACTAGTTGTCAAGACCCGTGGGTTGACCCGTGTTTTCATAGATAGATCAGAATGATGGGTCAAATGCGATAAAGAAATTCCCGGTTCGTTCCTTTGGTTCGATTCCCTATGATGCCGATAAATCGTAATGACATTGGCGTTACGTTTGCTGTATGATTAATATCCAGAAAGTAGACCGGAGGATAACATCATGCCAGCGACGAATAGCGTTTCTGTTAAACGAGAAACATTGAATTTACGCATCAAGCCTGCCGAACGCGATCTTATTGATCGTGCAGCGAAGGCCAGAGGAAAAAATCGCACTGATTTTGTCCTCGAAGCTGCCCGTGCTGCCGCAGAGGAAGCGTTGATCGATCAGCGCATCATTATGGCAGATCCAGACGCTTACCAAGAATTTCTTGCTCGTTTGGATCAGGCTCCCGCACCAAATGCCGCGCTGCGAAAAACCATGCAAACGCCTGCACCGTGGGAACAGAAAAAATGATCTCCGCTCCTGAGCCACTCCACGCCGAACATGTACTTTCCTCATTCTGTTGCGGCGTGGAGTCTATGGACAACTGGCTAAAACTACGGGCGATGAAAAATCAGGTTACTGGCGCATCACGAACTTTCGTCACTTGCGATAACTCAAAAGTGTTGGCGTATTACTCATTGGCCTCCAGTGCTGTAGCAACGAATGCCGCCCCCGGACGTTTTCGCCGCAATATGCCCGATCCTATTCCGGTAGTGGTACTGGGTCGTCTGGCGGTGGATAAGTCATTACATGGTCAGGGCGTTGGCCGTGCTCTGGTACGGGATGCTGGGCTGCGGGTGATTCAGGTGGCGGATACAATCGGTATTCGTGGGATGTTGGTTCATGCGCTGTCTGATGAGGCGCGAGATTTTTACCTACGGGTGGGGTTTAAACCTTCGCCGATCGATCCGATGATGTTGATAGTTACTTTGGGAGATTTGGTGGATAGCTTATCAATTTGAAATTGATATTTTACCCGTGAACATCAAAAAAATGAATGGCTCGTTCTAAATAGCGTGGTGGGGGAGGTGCTATGCAGATTGAGTTGATGCTTGGGGCGAACGTCTCTGGTAGTTGTAGCGTAGGGGACATGGAGAAAACTTAGGCGTGTTATCTAAAAACCGATCTGTCGACGCTCAGTGAACATTTTGATGTGGTCTGCGACGCGGCCGCCGTGATGACGACCGCAGTGGGTCTTGGCTTGTTGTATAACAAGGGCGTTTTTCTTGATGTTAACCCGACGCCAGGCAAGTTCATGCTATCCATCTTCAATCGACAGCTGAAGCCGATTGTCCGCACTTCCCGGCCTGAGATACTCGATAGCCTCGCTCACGCAGCGGAGGCGGGAAATCTGCGACTCCCGGTTGCCCAAATCGTGCCATTGAGCGAAGCAATCCCGTTTATCACTGCTCTTGAAGCGGGTCACAGGCTCGGCGATAAGGGCCTTGTCATGATGGATTAAGCGTGTCGCGCAGTCATCGGTTATTCGATCTTATACAGGCGCTTCGCCGGCACGCGAGACTGGCGTATCGTTGCGCACCATTCGCCGTGATATCGCTACGCTGCAAGCTATGGGATTCGATGGCGCTCCGGAGAGGTTATATAAATTCAGGGGTAACTCATTGTGTCCATTATTAGTTCCCGCTATGCACAAAATATAGTGCAGGAGTGTCTGCCTGAGGGCAGTCCGAGTTCAGCTAAATAGCTTCTCATAATAGCGCTACACTTGTGAGAGATGACATCCCGCCAGCTCTGGAGCCGCGCAATGATAAGTGGAGCATTAATGTGAGAAGCTATTTAGGCGTTTATTGAACGGGATAGTGGGTGAGAAGGAAGTCTGGGTAATTATTTTTATATTAATTATGTTCATGATAATTAACTCAGTTTAATTATAAATAAAACAGTTTTTTATAATTTATAGACTCATATCACACAAAAAAAACGACTTGCCGGAATATATATGAAGGATTTGAGTACTGGATAAGGCCGATTTTGCTCGATAGCTGTTGTGAATAAATATATTGGTGAACGTTGAATATCTTTTATTTTATGAAGTGAGGGTGTTGTTGAAACAATTGAATTTTTTTGGTTTTTATAAAAAATAAAAAACACTAACAATAAATTAACCAATTATAGTGGGTAGCTCTTATAACATCAAAAAATTACAGAAGAGCGATTTATTCAACAGGGTCAGATCAAGGAGAGCATACGCATCTGCTATGAAGGTATTTATCACCAACGAAAAAAAAGCTGAACTTGAATGTCTCCATGACGCCAGTTGCGATGAATGGGTTTGTGAGCGAATAAAAGTGGTTCTCCTTGCCTCTGAAGGTTGGAGTTTGTCCATGATCGCACAGGCTTTGCATCTTAATGAAACCATGGTTAATTATCATATCAATGAGTTCGCTAACAAGCATAAACTAAAACCTGAAAACAGCAGGGATATATTAAGTAACGGTGGCAAGTTTATTAGCTGGTGCATAAAAGTTGGATGCTTTTCTGTTGAGGCATACGGAATACCGCTTACTGCGTTACTTTGTATGGATTTACTGAAGCGAATTCCGGGCGCTGTTATTACCGCTATTTTAGACAAAGAATATTTTAATGAAAGTGCTAGAAAGCTGTTATCAAATGGGCGCCATATACCCGTAGCGAAGGATGTGAACGATACAGAAATCAGGAGGCGGATACTGGCATTGTTGGCCCATCAATCGATTGAAAAAAATGCGATGTTCCTGCATGCGAGTGTAATTGCGCGTAATCAGCAAGCGATTGTGCTTTTGGGCGATTATGGTGCTGGCAAAACAACGGTCGCCCTACAAATGATTCAATGTGGCTGGCAGCAGGTTGCGGGAGACATTTGTTTGATCGGCGCTGAGGGGGATGTTATCGCGGGTTCCAGAGCTGTTCTCTCACGTCAGCCGCTTTATAAGGAAATGCAGCCAACGCGCTTGCCACTTCCTGAAGGGGAGGTGCGCTGGGAAGTTGACGCATGTCATGGTGGCCCTTATGAGGGAATTAAAATAAGAGGGGTCGTGGTTGTTGATGTGCATGAAGCGGTAGCACGTTATCAGGATATGCCGCTGGCTAAGCTGTCGCAGCTTGTCTATCAGGCTGCTACCCGTGTGTTGTGCAGGAAAAATTCAAGTTGGGGGGAACAATTTCTGACTATGGAAACAAGGCAAACGCTGGAACGTATTGCCACAAAGCTCTCATCGGAAATTATATCCGTAGAGCTAAAAGGAAATTCTGATTTTATTGTTGAAAGTATAAATTCAAAGCTTTTTACTTCATGATAAAAACAAATGAAATCACGGTAAATTATAATGAATAAAGAATTGTCGATTGGCATAAACGGATGTTCTGATTTTTCTATCAAACTTTCTGGTTGTGAAAAAGAATTATGTGAAGCGATAAAGTACCTGCCTCTCCCTTTTTATATTTCGGACAATCATGATGCTTTTTTTTCCTGGTCGATAAGCTTGACTATAGATGTTTTAGTCGCCGATTGGCCAACGCGGTCTCGTCTGCTGGGGGTTTACCGAGCAGGAATAGATGACCCATTTCCATGGCATATAGAGAAATTAACAAGCCAGGATGGGATTATTTGGTTGTTGGACGAAAATAATGATCAACGTGCATTACTTCACATTAATAGAAATACCAGAAGAATAGAATTAACACAGGAGGCTGCAAACGGGAAATGGCTTTCTCGGATTATTAAAAACATTTTTAGTGTTGTTCTCATTGATCAGGGGTGGATACCGTTGCATGCATGTGCTTTTTCCATGGGAGAGAGAGCGATTGTCTGCACAGGAGAACGAGGGAGTGGTAAGTCAACGCTCTCGATTCTTGCCGCATCAATGAAGGGGGCAGAGTTTCTATCTGACGATATCGTTTTTATTCGTCCAACGGATCTTCAATCTGAGTGGGATATTATAGGCTGGCCCCGTAGAGTAGGTATTCGAAAAGCACTGTTGGGTGAAATATTTGAAAAAGAAAAACTGAACGACATTCAATCTAAACTGAGGAGAGAGGTCCTTGCCAGTAAAATGCATCCTCGCGGAGAACGGCTGGCTTTCGACCCTGATGAATTAACCGATCTCCTTGGGGTAAAGTTTACCGGTTATGTGCGGAAAAAATTAAGAATAGCAACAATCGGAAGTGGCGGCGATGATGTGCCGGAGATAGTCTGGGAATTGAGCGAGCATTGCAATAGTATCCGCGCAACAGGAGAGGATATACGTTATTTGGTGGATGTGTTTGGGATATTCACGTTTGGCGATGAAATGAAATCTGATGTGTTAGACCCCAGGGAATGTATTATTGAAAAAACAATGTTCAAATTGCCTTATGATGTCCCTTCGGTCTTTGACCATGTTTGGCCCAAGATAATTAATTAGTATAACAGCAGGTATAGAATTGAAAGACATCAGGTGTGTAATATTTGATTTCGGTGGAACACTGGCTAAGCACTCATCTTCACCGGATCTTTCTTCAGTATTATTATCGTTGGAAAAATACTGTGGAATTATTTCGGATAATGTATTTTCGTCTGCTGTTTATGAATCATACGTTAACGCACTCCAACAGTATAAATTAACAGGTGCTCCTGCTTTATGGAGCGATATTATACGTAATGCTGCGGGGAATTTATCAATAAATTTACCTTCTTTGGTTGGATTCGAAACGTTTTTATGGCAATCGTATCTCGATGGAGAGATTACTGAGCAGACAAAAAGACTACTGCATTCACTTGCCGGAAAAGGCTACTTATTGATGCTGGCATGTAATACACGTCGCCCACCAGCGTTACGCAGGAAAACATTAATAAATGCAGGCGTTTCTGAATTTTTTTTTGCAGAAGTAATCTCTTCTGAACTGGGGGTTGGTAAACCAGATTCAGCATTTTATGATATCGTCTTGCATCATATATTTCAGCAAGGGTGCAAGCCACACCACGCGATTTTTATTGGTGATTCATTAGAGCGTGATGTACTAGGCCCAATGAGATTCGGCATGCATGGGTTATTAATTGGTCATACAGAAGAAGGGGGTGTTAAATCAATTCCTGATTTAACATGCCTGAGTGATATATTGACGGGGAATGACTGGTGATGGATAAAAACCATGGAAGAGTGTTGTTTGATAAAGGCAGGGTATTACTTTGCCCACCCTCAACGTTATCTAAAGATAGTGTGCATTCTATCGCTAGTGTTGTCAGTCTTGGTACTGAAACCCGGCAATTAAAAAAAACAAAAAACGGGGAACCAAGCTTCGCTGGGTATATGAATTTGGTGGATGCAGGTGATGATGGCCACTGGATATTGCCAACACCACATGGTTCGACGAACGCGACTGCAATGAAAAATCCCCGAGCGTTGGCTGTGGAGAAAAGATTACCGCTTCATTATATTGCAGCCAGTCGATTTCAACTCATTGCAGCTGCTAATTTATTACCTGACACATTTTACTCCGGACAAGCTGCTGTATTAGGATCTGGGCCTGTTGCATTCGGATGTGTTTTAGAATTAACCCGGAAGAAAGTAGATACTATTCATGTCGTTTCAAAACATCCTGAATATACACATTCACTTCTGCCGTGGACGCACTCTATGGCGAGTTGCAGAAAAAACATGTTTGATGTCGTATATGATTGCACTGGTGACTTATCTTCTGCACTTGAAATAGTAAAGGATGGCGGTGTCATTAGCGTCCTGGGAACCCCTTCAGAGGACTATTCATTCGATCTACTGGCAGTTCATCGGCGTGGAATAACGCTATTGGGTATGCATGAGTTACGACCTTCAGCAGAAGACTATTTAGCTCGGTTTGAGCAGGTATGTTCCTGGCTAAGTTGTGCAGTAAAGGACAATCTATTGTCACAGATGTGTACATATTGGCCAGGAGAAAAAGCACCTGAGTTATATGAGCGTATCGGGACTCATCAGCGATTTGGCCCTTTTATCATGTTCCAATGGTGAAGAGATGAATACAGCATTCCAGGCGCTAGGTTTCTACAGTATCGGATTGAAGAATATTGCTATTAACGAGCTATTCCAGCACCTAAGGCGTGAGGATATCCCATTTTTACACCTTCGTAGCGGGCCAAAAGGTTATGGTTTAACCAAGCTTGAGCCGAGCGAGCTCGATCTGTGTATTCATGAATGTGGCAGGGATATACCCGTTACCATGCTGGCGAGTGATATCACTCTTGAATCCCTTGCAGAAGGTAGTCAGGAGGCAAAAGAGGAATGTAGCCATCTTCAAGATATTGCACTAAACATTGGCGCAAAATATCTACGGATTTTAGCTCCGTCAGCCATAAAAAATGAAAATTGGGAAAACCTGTGTATCAGCACAATTGCCAATCATGTGGTGATCGTTATCGAACTGCATAACCCTGAATGGTTTTCCCGTCGTCACATTGAGAGATTAAAACAAGTTTGCACTGAACAGAAAATTGGCTTGCTCTTCGATAGTTCGCAGATAGATATGGCATGTCAAATACAAGGGGTCGATGAGGTATCACAGTTCGTTGATTGCTTATTACCTTATGTAAAAGTCATACATTTCTCAGATTCTGGCGGCGGTTTTTCGGGAGTGGGGCACCAGATTACTGCTTTGGCTGCTATAAAAATCCAAAAAAGTGCATATGACATCGAGCTTGCATTTGAATGGACAGGAAAGGAACGAACCACAGGTGCCGCATTTGCAGCTTATCGGCGAGCAGAGAATTTTTGGCATTCTCAGTGTAAAAAAAAGCAGGGATATAAATGAGCGAGAATAATAACCCCACCGAGCTTGATAAGCTGGTTAGCATATTAGATAAAAGATATAACATCACCAATGTAGAAAGTATTAATCGTCTGGAGATTGGCCAGGGAACGATAAATTATCGTATGAGGTGTACTGCTCGTTCATATTTTATCAAACGCTATATCGGACATGAAAATCTGGCAGAAGAAGCTGCTGGTATTGAGCTTTCAGAAATTGCTTCAGCCGCAGGGGTTCGCACCGCAAGAGTAATTCCCAACATACGAAATCAATGGATTGACCAAAGTTCAGATATTTCTATTTCGCTCTGGGAGTGGGTTGAAGGACGAGTTATCACTGATAATCTTAATATTAAGCAATATCAGCAGGTAGGTGCGGTTCTTGGCCAGATCCATAACGTGTTTTCCTCCTTACATTATAAAAAAATAACTGATAGCAAGCCTCAGAGATGGAGGGACATATCGCCCCTGGCCGTATTGTCCGATATAGACGATATTACCCTTGCTATTAACAAGAGGAAATTATCAGGGATTGAGGATGACTTTGACAGACAAAATTTATTTTTCCTGAATGAAAGAAAAGAGCAACTAAAAAGGTTTGCCCCTTTGATGTCGGAATTGCCTGTTTTGGGGACACAGATTATCCACAGTGATTATTCTTTTGTTAATATGCTTTTTGAAAACGATAAGATAAATGCAGTTCTGGATTTTCGACCTCCTGAGATTTTCTTCATATCCTATGATCTGGGAAGAATCGCTTTTTACCCGAATACAGTAGCTAACAATCCGAACTGGCTAAAAATAGCTCAAGAGATTATCACTGCTTACAAAGATGCTAATCCACATGTTTCGGCTAATGACATAATTTTTTGTGGGAGAGTTGCGCTCCTTCAGCTACTTAAAAGCTTATATGGTGTTAAGCAACATTACTTAAAACCAGCACTCCTCCAGGATGATCTCGACGGTTTTTGGAAGCTTCGACATCAAACTGTGAGCATCATGCTAACAAAAATAGAAGAGATAGAAGAAGTATTGCGAGGGATTTAAGTTATCTCATTCCTTAAGTGCCTCAGACAATTAATATATTCTCATGATTGAGTTAATTAATTTTTTATTATGTCTACTATGAAAAGGAACTTATTTTGGAAAGATTAAGAACGAACGAGAATTTAGTAGAAGCTAATTGCCTCTGGAAGTCACTAAAAGGCTCATTGAGCCATGAGGAGTTCACATCGGCGCTATATGATTTAATCAAGGAATATAAACTAAATCTGAAGGCTTGCTCCGAAGGGTATGCAATAATTTATCAGGATGCAGCAGCAGAACACCTGGGGTTGGAAATTATCTGGCGAGAAATTCCATCAGTATCTTCAGGAATGCAAAGGCACCTTTTTGATAACAATTGTAGTATCGAAATCCTTATTTTGCATAAGGGAAATGAAACTGATAGACCGAACTGGGTAATGCCACTTATTGGTCGCATTGCTAATGTGCTGGAGAGATATAATAGTGCCGAGTTATTAGAAATCGAAATGTCAATGCCCTTGATAGAAAAATTCATACCTAATAGTAACTCGAAAATAAAGGAGTGGGCCTTTATTTTCCGAGACCACTTTTTGGAACATTCTTTCGGTTTCTTGCAAGCTTTAATAAAATCGGGTGTGCCGCCAGAATGGATCT
>NZ_JAAVXH010000039.1:0-75078 GCF_012273755.1 Dickeya sp. CFBP 2040 | reverse complement strand
ACGCGGCGAACAGCAAAGGCTTATGGCGTAAGCGCGTCCGGCGGAATGTCCATATGACGCAGCACATCCCCCATAATGTGACCGAAAACCGGACCTGCAACCGAACCACCGAAATGTTTGCCGGCGTCGGGATGATTGATCATCACGACCAATGCCACCCGTGGGTTGCTGGCTGGCGCCACCCCGGCGGTATAGTTAACGTAGCCGCCGTCGTACTTGCCGTCAGCCCCCATTTTCTCGGCTGTCCCAGTTTTAATCGCCAGACGATAGCCAGGAACAGCAGCCGTTACCCCGCTGCCGCCGGGTAACGCATCGCTCTCCATCATATGCACCACGGTTTTTGCCACATCTTCATCAATGACACGGGTGCCGATAACCGGCGGCGTCACTTTGGTGATGGATACCGGGCGATAAATACCGAATGAGCCGATAGTGGCGTACTCACGCGCAATCTGCAGCGGCGTGACGCGCAACCCATACCCGAAGGAAAAGGTGGCGCGCTCAATATCAGACCACCGCTCACGGTGTAGTGGGAAATAACCGCGAGTTTCACCTTCAATCCCCAACCCGCTGGCAACACCAAGCCCAAAACGATGGTAGAGATCAACCAGCACGTTTGCCGGCATCGCCAACGCAATATGAGACACCCCAATATCGCTGGATTTTTGCAAAATGCCGGTGATGGTCAGCCGGCTCCAGTGACCAACGTCTTTAATCAGATGCCCGTTCACCGGATAAGGCGTGGTGTCGATAACTGAATCAGGTCTTATCAGATGACGTTGCAGCCCCGCCATCACGACCAGCGGTTTAACCGTCGATCCGGGTTCGAAACTGTCCGATATCGCCACATTCCGCATGTTTTTCTGCGGTTCGCCTTCGTAATTGTTGGGGTTATAGGACGGGTAGCTGGCCATACCGAGAATCTCGCCGGTATTGATGTCAATCAATACTGCCGCTCCGGAGTCGGCTTTGTTCAGTTGCACGCCATCGCGCAAGTGCGAATACAGAACGAATTGCAGATAGCTGTCGATGCTCAGGGTCAGTGTCGGCGCCTGTTGCGCCGGTTCGTCGGCCATCAGGCTGACTACATTGCCGTAACGATCTTTGCGATAAACCCGCATTCCCGGCTTTCCCTGCAACAACTTATTGAAGCTCCGTTCAATGCCATCCAGTCCCTGACCATCCAACCCGACGATGCCGATGAGGGTGGAAACCGCGTCACTCATCGGGTAATAGCGGCTGGAGTCAACCGGCGTGGAGATGCCGCCAATATGTAGTTGGCGTACGTAATCGGCTATCCCGGCCTCGACCTGACGTCCGATATAGAGGAAATGACGGTGCGCATTCTGTTCAATTTTCTGTTTAATTGTGCCTGGAGGCAGCGATAACGCGCTGGATAGCGCGTTCCACTGTGCACCGGCGAGCGTGGGGTCGCTTTGCAACACATGGATTGGGTCGGCCACCACATCATTGGAAGCCACACTGACCGCCAGCGGGTGACCATTGCGATCAGTGATGGTGCCGCGCAGCGGCTGCATGACCAGTTCGCGTAATGAACGTTGATTGGCTTCTTTTTCAAGTTGCAGGCTTGTCACCACTTGCAAATACCCGACGCGAGCCACCAGTAATATCAGGCAGACCATAATGCCGACACACAGTAAAACAAAGCGACCCTGAAAATAGGTCACCCCTACACTGACAGAACGTCTTTTGAGCATAAACCGCGCCAACTAAAATACGGTTACACTGCGCAATGGTGCGTAGCGACTGCGGAGCATAACCTGAGGTAAAAATACCGATTTATCGTGTGGCGGCACTATAAATGACATCAGCAATGGGTACAGAAGCAGGAAACATCCCTACGTAATTCATTAATAATTGCAATGAAAGATACAAATAAAAATAATCGTTGCCGCAAAAACGTTCGCTATCGCATCGTCCCCCTCTCCTCTCTGCCCTGACAATCCGGCAGTCATAGTGCTCAATCATCGAGCCGTTAACAATTGCTTTACTTATTAATTCCAAAAATTAAATAGCCAGCATCTATCACAATATTCACGAAATTCGATTTCATCTCTCACCAACCGCTGACTAAGATAGGCAGTGAATTTCAACCAAAGGACGCTAAGAAATTCAAATTATTGCGTCAGACCCTGACGCAACACCACATACAAGTAGCATCAGCCATTTTCTGTCCACAGCGCATTGCCCGGCAACCTGTTCAGACCGGACGACCTGAGACACATAGCAATAAGGTAGAGAACGATGACAACTGAAAACAAATGCCCGTTCCATCACCAAAGCACACCTGTTACCGGCAGCGGCACCGATAATCGTGACTGGTGGCCCAATCAACTGAATCTGAAAATCCTGCACCAACACTCCTCCTTGTCTGACCCGCTGGATAACAACTTCAACTATGCCGAGGCGTTTAACAGCCTTGATCTGGACGCACTCAAAAAAGACCTTCATGCCCTGATGACCGATTCGCAGGAGTGGTGGCCGGCAGACTTCGGCCACTACGGCCCGCTGTTTGTCCGTATGGCCTGGCACTGCGCCGGAACTTACCGCACCGGAGATGGCCGTGGCGGCGCTGGTGCCGGCCAGCAACGCTTCGCACCGCTCAACAGTTGGCCCGATAACGTCAACCTCGATAAAGCACGCCGTCTGCTGTGGCCGATTAAACAGAAATATGGCCAGAAAATTTCCTGGGCCGACCTGCTAGTCCTCACCGGCAATGTGGCGCTGGAATCGATGGGATTCAAAACCTTCGGTTTTGCCGGTGGGCGTGCGGATGTGTGGGAACCGGAAGAAGATGTGTACTGGGGTTCGGAAACCACCTGGCTTAGCGGCGATAAGCGCTATTCCGGCGAACGCAATCTGGAAAACCCGCTGGCCGCGGTGCAAATGGGCCTGATTTACGTCAACCCGGAAGGCCCAAACGGTAACCCGGACCCGGTTGCCGCCGCCAAAGACATCCGCGAAACCTTTTGTCGCATGGCGATGGACGATGAAGAAACCGTGGCGCTGATCGCAGGTGGTCACACCTTCGGGAAAACCCACGGCGCTGGCGACGCGGCGCTGGTTGGCCCGGAGCCGGAAGCGGCCAGCATTGAAGAACAGGGACTGGGCTGGGCAAGTTCGTTTGGCAGCGGCAAAGGCGGCGACACCATTTCCAGCGGACTGGAAGTGACCTGGACGCAAACGCCGACGCAATGGAGCAATTACTTCTTCCAGAACCTGTTCGGCTACGAATGGGAGCTGACCAAAAGCCCGGCTGGCGCTCACCAGTGGCAACCGAAAGGCGGCGCAGGCGCGGGGGAAATGCCAGACGCGCACGATCCATCCAAACGCCATGTGCCTACCATGCTGACCACCGACTTGTCGCTGCGCTTCGACCCGGCGTACGAAAAGATTTCCCGCCGTTTTTACGAAAATCCGGATCAGTTCGCCGATGCATTCGCCCGTGCCTGGTTCAAACTGACGCACCGTGACATGGGTCCGCGCGCCCGTTATCTCGGCCCGGAAGTCCCAGCCGAAGAGCTTCTCTGGCAAGACCCGATCCCAGTCGTTAACCACACTCTGGTCAGCGAGCAGGATATTGCCGAACTTAAAACGAAAGTACTGGCCTCCGGCCTGACGGTTTCCCAGTTGGTGTCTACCGCCTGGGCATCCGCGTCCACCTTCCGTGGTTCCGATAAACGCGGCGGCGCCAACGGTGCACGCATTCGTCTTGCCCCGCAGAAAGACTGGGCGGTCAACCAACCGGAACAACTGGCGAAAGTGCTGGGTACGCTGGAAAACATCCAGAGCGAATTCAACCGCGCTCAGTCCGGCAACAAACAGATATCGCTGGCAGACCTGATCGTGCTGGCTGGCACAGCCGGGGTAGAACAGGCCGCGAAAGCTGCCGGTCATACAGTAACGGTGCCCTTCACGCCTGGACGGATGGATGCCACTCAGGAGCAAACCGACATTGAGTCGTTTGCAGTGCTGGAGCCTATCGCCGACGGCTTTCGCAACTACCTGAAAGGCCGTTACAGCGTGACAGCCGAAGCCCTGCTGGTGGATAAGGCACAGCTGCTGACGCTGAGCGCGCCGGAAATGACAGTACTGGTAGGTGGGCTGCGCGTACTGGGCGCAAATGTCGGTCAGGCGCCGCATGGCGTGTTCACCACACAACCCGGTACGCTGACCAATGACTTCTTCGTCAACCTGCTGGACATGGGCACCGTCTGGAAAGCCGCAGCAGAAGATGGCGTGTTTGAAGGACGTGACCGCATAACCGGCGACCTGAAGTGGACCGGCACCCGCGTCGATCTGATCTTTGGTTCCCACTCGCAGCTGCGCGCGCTGGCGGAAGTCTACGGCAGTGCGGACGCACAGGCGAAGTTTGTCCATGACTTTGTCAACGCCTGGACTAAAGTGATGAACCTCGACCGTTTCGATCTGGCGTAATCGTCACCCTACCCCGGCGTTCTTAACGCCGGGGTATCGCCAGCCAACGTATCCTCAGTCAACATCGCTATGCTCTCACTTCAGTTTACGTTTCTGATATGAAAACACCGTCATTCTGTTCCATTCGGTTTATACACTCGCCGAATATTCATAAAGCATTCACAATAAGTAAAAAATAAATAGTATTCCCCACCGGCCATCTACCGAATGAAAAATATCAGCAACAATTACTCAACAAAAAACAAAATAAACAATATATTGATTTTTAATAAAAAATTAAAATTTTTTCATTCCCATCGTTACGCCATTTCACGAAAGTATACTTTGGTATAAATGGCCTATACTTTTTAATCGTGGACGCTTTGTCTCGATTATTTTATTTTCCTGCCACTCATTAAAGAATAACGCCGCCCCATCGTCGTATTGCTCAGCGCACACTGACAATGCCGGTATCCTTATTTGGCAACCAGATTTGGCAAATAGCATCGGAATGACTTTCCGGCTACTGCCTGACATTACCGGGAGGAAAATCATGCGCCATCCACTCCAGGACATCATGACTGACCATCGTGCACTGCTCACCAGGCAGCGCGCTGCGCCGTCCTATCGGGCCGATATCCTATTCTTCACACTGCTGGCGCTGGTGATTGCGCTGGTGGTGTACGGCATGGAACAAATGAGCCTGCCGCTCTCCATTCTGGATGCCAGCCCGGTCAGGCTCGATATCGCCCTGCTGCCGGAATATGCGCTACGCACCACCCTGCGCATGTTTGTGGCGCTGGCGGTATCGTTGCTGTTCACGCTGGTCGTCGCCACGCTGGCCGCCAAGAGCCGCAAGGCCGAAATGGTGATTATCCCGGCGCTGGATATTCTGCAATCGGTGCCGGTGCTGGGTTTTTTGACCTTTACCGTTACGTTTTTTATGGGGTTGTTTCCTGGTCGCCAGATGGGCGTGGAATGCGCGGCTATTTTCGCCATTTTCACCAGTCAGGCCTGGAATATGGCGTTTAGCTTTTTCCAGTCGCTGCGCACCCTTCCCGGTGATTTGAGCGAAGTCAGCCAGCAATTCGGCTTCTCGCCCTGGCGGCGGTTTATCCGCCTCGAACTGCCGTTCGCTATCCCCGGTCTGGTGTGGAACATGATGATGTCGATGTCCGGCGGCTGGTTCTTCGTGGTCGCCTCGGAAGCGATCACCGTCGGCAACACCACCGTCAGCCTGCCGGGGATCGGCTCCTGGCTGGCGCTGGCAATCGCGCAGGAAAATCTGACGGCTATCGCCTGGGCGGTTATCGCTATGACCATCGTGATAGTGCTTTACGATCAACTGCTGTTCCGGCCAGTCGTCGCCTGGGCGGATAAATTCCGTTTCGAACAAACTGCCTCACAAAAAAGGCCGCGCTCCTGGGTTTACGACCTTGTCCGTCGCACTCACATCTCGACGGCGATCATCAAGATACTTGGCTGGCCGTTCTACACGCTGGCAGCGTTGCGCTGGCCGCAGATGCCGCGTTTTTTACGCTATACCCCCAGCCCCCGTTACAACAAGGTCACAGATCGGTTGTGGCTGGCGCTGGTGATTATCGGTGTGCTGACAGGCGTGGTACAGCTGGTGCAATACATCGGTGCCTCACTTGGCATGGCGGATGTGATTGCGGTATTCGTCATGGGTATGGCCACGCTGGTACGAGTGGTGGTGCTGATTGCGCTGGCCAGCGTCATCTGGGTGCCTGTCGGCGTGTGGATCGGCCTGCAACCCAGTGTGGCTGAACGTCTGCAACCGCTGGCGCAGTTTCTGGCCGCCTTTCCGGCCAACGTGTTGTTCCCGTTCGCCGTCATCCTGATTGCCGGTTTTAACCTCAACCCGGATATCTGGCTGTCACCGCTGATGATACTGGGTACCCAGTGGTACATCCTGTTTAACGTGATCGCCGGTACGGCGGCCCTGCCGACCGATCTGCTGGAAGCCGCGCGTATTTACGGCATCCGGCGCTGGCAGTGGTGGCGTCAGGTCGCGCTGCCGGGCATTTTCCCTTATTACGTCACGGGCGCGCTCACTGCCTCCGGCGGCTCCTGGAACGCCAGTATCGTGTCCGAATCCATTTCCTGGGGGAAACAACATCTGGAAGCCACCGGCCTTGGCGCTTACATCGCCAACGCGACTACGGCAGCCGACTTCCATCAGGTCGCGCTCGGCATCGCGGTAATGTCAGTGTTCGTGATCGCGTTTAACCGCCTGCTGTGGCGCCCCTTGTACCAATTCGCCGAACGCCGTCTGCGCCTCGGTTAAGGAGAACATGATGACTATTCTTCAGCCAACCCATCTGGCTCATCAACAGAACTGCCTGGTGAATGTACAACACGTTCGGCATCTGTATGGTAAACCCGGCAGCGCCGAACGGCTGGTGCTGGATGACGTCAACCTGACGTTGTACGACAACGAAATCGTCGGGCTGCTCGGTCGTTCCGGTTCCGGTAAATCGACCTTGCTGCGCTCCATCGCCGGGTTGCTCACGCCAAGCGCCGGTCAGGTAGATTTTCCGCCGGGGCCGGATGGCAAACCGACGACCGTCAGCATGGTGTTCCAGAGCTTTGCGCTGTTTCCCTGGCTGACGGTACAGCAAAACGTTGAAGTCGGGCTGGAAGCGCAAAATGTACCGGTAGAGCAGCGGCGCAAACGGGCGCTGGCAGCGATTGATCTCATCGGTCTTGACGGCTTTGAGAACGCCTATCCTAAAGAGTTGTCCGGCGGGATGCGCCAGCGCGTCGGGCTGGCGCGTGCGCTGGTGGTGGACCCGGACATCCTGTTGATGGACGAGCCGTTTTCCGCGCTGGACGTGTTGACAGCGGAAACCCTGCGTACCGATCTGCTGGATTTGTGGGGCGAAGGCAGAATGCCGATCAAATCCATTCTGATGGTGACGCATAACATCGAAGAAGCGGTACTGATGTGTGATCGTATCGTTCTGTTTTCCATCAACCCCGGTCGGGTCGCCTGTGAAATCCGCGTTGACCTGCCGCAACCGCGTAATCGCCAGGACCCGGCATTTCGTGCGCTGGTTGAAGACATTTACGTTAAAATGACCTCTGATAACAGCGCAGGCGCCGCACGGCAGGGGATTTTCCCAGGTACCGGGCTGGGTATGGTGCTGCCATTGGTATCCACCAATTCGCTGGCTGGCCTGATTGAAGCCGTGCACGCCGCGCCCTATGCGGGTAAGGCGGACCTGCCTGAATTGGCCAATGCCTTGCAGTACACCGCTGACGAGCTGTTCCCGGTGGGGGAAATTTTGCAACTGCTGCGTTTTGCTGAATTGCAGGGCGGTGATATCCGGCTGCTGCCTGCCGCCGCACGTTACGCCAACGCCAGCGTGGACGAGCGCAAACAGCTGTTCGCCCAGCACTTGCTCAACTACGTGCCGCTGGTGGCACATATTCGGCGGGTACTGGACGAACGCTCGTCTCGTACTGCTCCGGCGCGCCGTTTCCGCGACGAACTGGAAGATTTTATGTCGGAAATCGATGCCGCCCAGACGTTGAACTCGGTCACGCAGTGGGGACGTTACGCGGAATTGTTCGCCTATGATGATACCCACGACCAGTTCAGCCTGGAAAATCCGTCGTAATCACGCGCCGCCGGCAGCGGGAACGACACAGAAAAAGGTCTTTGTTCATGAGTGGTAAAACATGAGTGATAAAACACGTGTCGGTCACGCTGCCACCACACTGCGGGTCATCCCGCTGGTACTGATGGCGGTGGGTATCTCGGTGGTGGATACCCTCACTGATCTGGAAATTGCGGTGGGGGTATTTCAGATTGCCATCGTACTGCTGGCGGTACGTTTTCTTACCCCGCGAGGCGTCACCGCCATTGCCGCGCTGTGCATCGTGCTGACGTTGCTCAGTTATAAGCTCAGCAAACCCAGCGGCAATGAATCCAGCCTGATCAACTGCGGCATCAGCCTGCTGGCGATCACGCTATCGACGTATCTGGCACTGAAAATGTCGTCGGCCATCAACGCCTTTCATGAAGCACGCGCCCAACTGGCGCAAATCTCCCGCGTTAACCTGATGGGCGAGTTGACTGCGTCAATAGCCCATGAAGTCAACCAGCCACTGGCTTCTATTGTTACCAGCAGCCACGCTTGTCTGCGCTGGCTTAACGCCACACCGCCCAATCAGGAGCGTGCGGAGCTGGCGCTACAGCGCATCATCAACGATGCCAATCGCGCCAGCGAAATCATCGCCCGTATCCGTGGATTCGCCAGCCGAACCCCTGTGCACAAGGCGTGGTTAAACATCACCGACACCATTGATGAAATGCTGCTGTTGATTCGCAGCGAACTGACGCAACAACGTATTCTGTTCGACCTCAACGTCGCAGAAGGGTTACCACCCATTCTGGCCGATAAGATCCAGATTCAGCAGGTGCTGATGAACCTGATCCTGAACGCGGTGGAGGCCATCAGCGCTGCCGACACGGAACCACGCACGCTATCAGTCACGGTGGATCGTGATAACAGCGGCGATATCCGCTTTGCAGTTTGCGATAATGGTGTTGGCTTCACGCCGGAACAACGTGAGCGGCTGTTTGAAACCTTTTTCACCACCAAATCGACCGGCATGGGGATGGGCCTGACCATTAGCCGTTCGATCATCGAAACCCACGGCGGCCAGATTTGGGCCAGCGCCAACCACGACGGCGGCGCCACCTTTTACTTCACCCTGCCGGGGACGGAAAAAAAGCACCATGAATGAAACATCGCTGCATGAAAATACGCCGCTCGTTTATATCGTCGATGATGACGCATCGGTACGGGCCGCGCTGGAAGATCTGCTGGCATCGGTCGGGCTGGAAAGTCGCGCCTTCGAGTCGCCGCAACAGTTTATCAACGCGCCCCGGCCAGACCGCCCAGGCTGCCTGATTCTGGATGTGCGGATGCCGGGCATGAGCGGGCTGGACTTTCAGGATGACATGCACCGCCACGGCATCATGCTGCCGGTCATTTTTATTACCGCCCACGGCGATATTCCGATGTCAGTACGTGCCATGAAAGCCGGTGCGCTGGAGTTTCTGACCAAACCGTTTCGTGAACAGGGGCTGCTTGATGCTATCCAAAAAGGGCTGGAACGGGACAACGAACAACGCCGTCAGGCTGATATTCAGGCCAGGCTACAGGCGTGCTACGACAGCCTGACCACCGGCGAACAGCAAGTACTGGAACAGGTGGTGACCGGGCAGTTGAACAAACAGATCGCCGCACAGCTTGGCGTTAGCGAAATCACGGTGAAAGTGCGGCGCGCAGCGGTGATGCGCAAAATGAATGCCGACTCGCTGGCCGAACTGGTGCGGTTATACGATGCGCTGAGAAAGACGGCGCAGGGATAACGCGGCTGCTCTCCATAACACTGCTGCTCTCCATCCGGACAGGCGATACCGCCCATTCCCTCCCGGCAACTCGTCCTATAATCGATAAATATCGTCCTGATTTGATAATAAGCGCCACGACTAAGCGAGCGATAATCAACACCGTTATCCACCCACTTTTAGCGTGGCAGATGCTTTCATGAATACCGTTACCCTCCGCTTCTGGCATCAGGCCAGAGCGTTTTTACTGATTTACGCTTGTTTGTACCTTGGTATCGGCCTTGCCGCCGTGCTGCCTATCACCTTACCGGGCAGCATCATCGGTATGCTGATCCTGTTTTTGTTGTTGTCATTACAGATTATCCCGGTGAAGTGGGTCAAACCGGGTTGCCATGTGTTGATCCGCTATATGGCGCTGCTGTTTGTGCCGATTGGCGTCGGTGTCATGCAGTATTTCAACCTGCTGCGTGCCCAGTTCGCGCCGATTATCGTTTCCTGCGCCGCCAGCACGCTGGTGGTATTGATTACCGTCAGCGTATGTTCGCATATGCTCCACGGGCGTAAATCAGCCCGTCATCAGACCGGGACAGAAGAGGCAGAAAAAGGAGCCGATCATGTTGCATGATATCGTCTGGTCGCTGCCATTGACGCTACTGGTGTTCTTTTTAGCGCGTTGGCTGGCACAGCGGCTGAATTCACCGTTGTTAAACCCGCTGCTGGTGTCTATGGTGGTGTTGATTGCGTTGTTGCTGGTCTGCCATATCCCATACCAACGCTATTTTCAGGGCAGCTCGGTGCTAAACAGCCTGCTGCAACCCGCGGTGGTGGCGCTGGCGTTTCCGTTGTATGAGCAGTTGCATCAAATCCGTATGCGCTGGAAGTCGATCATCAGCGTCTGTTTTATTGGCAGTCTGGTGGCGATGGTGAGCGGCACCTGGATTGCGCTGCGTCTGGGCGCCACACCGGCGATTGCCGCCTCGATCATGCCGAAATCAGTCACCACGCCGATAGCCATGGCAGTAGGCGGCAGCATCGGCGGTATCCCGGCTATCAGCGCGGTGTGCGTGATCTTCGTCGGTATTCTTGGCGCGGTATTCGGCCACACACTGCTTAACGTCATGCGCATACACACCAAAGCATCGCGCGGACTGGCAATGGGCACCGCGTCGCACGCGCTTGGCACCGCCCGCTGCGCCGAGCTGGATTATGAAGAAGGCGCATTCAGTTCGCTGGCGCTGGTGATCTGCGGCATCATCACCTCGCTGGTTGCACCGCTGCTGTTCCCGATGCTGGTCGCTCTGGCGCACTAATCTGTACCCAAAACAGTCGTACCAAAACAGCCGTACCACCGGTCGAGAAAGCGGGAATTAATAGCGTGTCGGCGGCACGCCAAACATTTGCCGAAACGCGAAGGTAAACGAGGCGGTGCTGGCATACCCTAGTTCCAGCGCCACCTGCGTTACGCTGTGGTTATTCTTTAGCATCACCACCGATTCCAGCAGCCGCATACGTTTCTTCCACTCGCTGAACGCCACGCCGGTTTCCTTTTTAAAACGGCGCGAAAACGTACGCACCGACATCCCGGTGCGCGCCGCCCACTCGTCAATGCCGTGCAGCGCATCCGGCGTCTGCTGAATAGCGCGGCACACCCGCATCAGCGTGGCGGAAGGCGGCCACGACAGTGAAAAACCCGCATCCGGCAACTGCCGCAGCAACGTCGTTAGCACCCTGACCAACCGGGCATCATCCCCCTCGTAGTCATACTGTTCCGGCACATGCCCGGTGGCATAGTGAATAAACTCGCGGATGAAATCGCTGACCAGCACCACCTTGCAACCACTGTGGTCGATAGCTACATACTCCGGCTCGATATACAAACTTTCCAGCAACACATCACTGGTCGCCAGAATGCGGTGCGGTACATGCGCCGGTATCCAGACGCCGTACAGCACCGGCACGATCAGGGTTTTGCCTTCAATCTCCACCCGCATTCCCCCCTCGCGCGCGTACAGAAACTCGACAAACGGATGCTGATGCAACGCCACTTCCGTCTCCTTTACCAGCGGGTAGCTGCGAAAGTAGACCGGGCGCGGCAGGGAAAGCAATACCGGCGCAGGTTGCCCTGCTATCGGCAAATGGGGAGACGACACAAGCGCATGGGACATAACGAACCTGACCTCTACTCGATGAAGTTTGTCTTGATAGGGTAACGCAGGACAGCCTGATTTGCCCGATAATCAGCATCTATTCAGCAGGTGTCAGCTCATGACCTGAAGAACAGATTCTCTGTGATTATACGATTTTTCAAACCAGCCTATGGATTGAGGAATAACTCATGGAAGCGACATTCTATTTATGTCTCGGACATTCGCCGTTTTTAGCCATACCTTGTTCGTACTTTGATACTTGTTCATTTTTTGATGAAAGACGTCATATTGCCAATAGCAGCATGATGTCACCCGAAATAACAGTACCCCAGTAGTCATTAATTTTAATAATAGGTAATTGAATTAACTGTTATTTAAAGGAGATATCATGAGTAATGTGTGCATCGTTGATGATATCAGCGAGAAAAATGAATGGCGGCGTATCACGCAGGAATTATTACATCAGGCCAGCATTACTATTAATGGCACCGAACCCTGGGATATTCAGGTTAATGATTCACGCTTTTTCAAACGGGTATTACAACAGGGTTCGCTTGGGCTGGGTGAGAGCTATATGGAAGGCTGGTGGGACTGCCCGCGGCTCGATATGTTTTTCCACCGTATACTGGCTGCCCGGTTGGATGAACAACGCCTGTCACGCTGGCGTGATCTGATGCGCATCGCACTGGCGCGGCTGGTCAACCTTCAGTCCCGCAAACGCGCCTGGCAGGTCGGCAAAGTGCACTACGACCTCGGCAACGACCTGTTCAGTCATATGCTTGACCCTTACATGCAATACTCATGCGGCTACTGGAAACAGGCCGACACGCTTGAAGAGGCCCAGCAGCACAAACTGGCGTTGATCTGCGAAAAGCTCCAGCTCAAACCCGGTATGACGCTGCTGGATATCGGCTGTGGCTGGGGCGGGCTGGCGGTATACGCCGCTCAGCATTACGGTGTCACCGTACATGGCATCACCATTTCTGCCGAGCAGAAAGCCTTTATAGAAGAACGATGTGGCGAGCTGGATATCCATATTCTGTTGCAGGATTACCGCGATCTGCACCAACAATATGACCGTATTGTCTCCGTCGGCATGTTTGAACACGTGGGGCCGAAAAATTACGCCGCCTATTTTGAGATGGCAGACCGGTGCCTGAAGCCGGACGGCCTGTTCCTGTTACATACCATTGGGTCGAATACCACAGCTCATAACGTTGACCCGTGGATTAATAAATACATTTTCCCCAACGGATGCCTGCCATCCATTAAACAAATCGCCAGCACCAGCGAACCCTATTTTGTGATGGAAGACTGGCACAACTTCGGTGCCGATTACGATAAAACCCTGATGGCCTGGCTGGCCCGTTTTAATACCGCCTGGCCGCAACTGGCTGCTGATTATTCGCCCGCCTTCCGACGAATGTTTAGTTATTACCTGACGGCGTGCGCCGGCGCCTTTCGGGCCAGAAACATCCAGCTATGGCAGGTCCTCTTTAGCCGGGGCGTCACTCACGGGTTGTGCGTGCCGCGTTAACGGTTCAGGCCACTGCGCAGGCCAGCGAACTGATGATGATAAGCGCCACAGTGATTGTTTTAACCGATACGCTTTTAAATCAATACGATTTAAATCAATAGATTGCCAACCCCTACAAACAGGAAGCTAAAACAACATGAATGTTAATTTCTTTGTCACCTGCATCGGCGATGCGCTCAAATCGCGCATGGCGCGTGACAGCGTGCTGCTGCTGGAACAGCTCGGCTGCCGCGTTCACTTTCCTGAACGACAGGGCTGCTGCGGCCAACCTGCCATCAACAGCGGGTACATCCGTGACGCGCTACCGGGCATGAAAACCTTGATAGCCGCGCTGGAAGAGAACGATGACCCTATCGTCTCACCAGCCGGTTCCTGCACTAACGCTATCCGCCATTATGTCGACTGGCTGATGGATGAACCGACATGGGCCAGCCGTGCCGAACGGGTCGCCAGCCGGATGGTTGACTTCACCTCGTTTATTGTCAACCAGCTTGGGGTTACCGATGTCGGTGCGCGCCTGCCAGGCAAAGCGGTCTATCACCCCTCTTGTAGTCTGTATCGCAAATTGGGCGTTCGCGAAGAGCCGCTGGCCTTGCTGCGTCAGGTGCGTGATCTGGAACTGCTGCCGTTCCACGCACAGGAAACCTGCTGCGGTTTCGGCGGTACGTTTTCCGTCAAAATGGCGGAGATTTCCGGTGAAATGGTGAAAGAAAAGGTGGCGCACATCATGGAAGCCAAACCAGACTACCTGATCGGCGCCGATGCCAGTTGCCTTATCAACATCGCCGGACGGCTAAAGCGCGAAGGGCACGCCGTTAAAGTGCTGCATATCGCTGAAGTGCTGATGAGTCGTTAAGGAGACGCCATGTACCTCAAAACCAGCAATACCCCATTCCATGAGCGTATCCGCCAGCAGATCGACGACCCTATCATGCGTCAGGCGGTGGCCAACGCGCAGGAACGTATCGGCGCCAACCGCCAGAAGATGGTTGATGAACTCGGCCAGTGGGATGTCTGGCGCACCCGCGCTGCGCAAATCCGCGCCCATGTGCTCGATAATCTTGACGCCTATCTGTATCAGTTATCGGAACAGGTCACCGCTCGCGGCGGCAACGTGTTTTTTGCCGAAACACGCGAAGACGCTACCCGTTACATCTTGCAAGTCACACAGGCCAAACAGGCCCGCAAGGTGGTGAAATCCAAGTCGATGGTGACCGAAGAGATCGGCATGAACGCCGTGCTGGAAGCCGCCGGCATCGACGTGGTGGAAACCGATCTGGGCGAATACATCCTGCAACTGGACAAAGACGCCCCCTCTCACGTGGTGGTGCCCGCCATCCACAAAGATCGCCATCAAATCCGCCGTGTACTGCAACAGCAGTTGGGCTACGACGGCCCGGAAACGCCGGAAGCGATGACGCGTTTTATTCGCCAGAAAATCCGCGCCGACTTCCTTAGCGCCGAGGTGGGGATCACCGGCTGCAACTTTGCCGTGGCGGAAACCGGCACCGTGAGTCTGGTGAGCAACGAAGGCAACGCCCGGCTATGCACCACCCTGCCACGCACCCACATCGCCGTCATGGGCATGGAACGTATTGTTCCCACCTTTGAGGAACTGGATGTGGTGCTCACCATGCTGGCGCGCAGTGCGGTTGGCGCCCGGTTGACCGGCTACAACACCTGGCTGACCGGCCCACGTGATGCCGGCGGCATCGATGGCCCGGAAGAGTTTCATCTGGTCATCGTAGATAATGGCCGCTCACAGGTGCTGGGGTCGCCGTTCCACGATATTCTGCGCTGCATTCGCTGCGGTGCCTGCATCAACACCTGCCCTGCTTACCGCCATATCGGCGGCCATGGTTACGGCTCTATCTACCCCGGACCCATCGGCGCGGTGCTGTCGCCGCTGCTGGGCGGGTATAAAGATTTTAAACATCTGCCTTACGCCTGTTCACTGTGTACCTCCTGCGACGACGTCTGCCCGGTTCGCATTCCGTTGTCCTCGCTGATCGTGCAACACCGGCGTACGCTGGCAGAAAACGGCATGACGCCAGCCGCTGAGCAACGCATGGTCCGCTGGTTCAACTACGCCAACCGCCACCCTGGAATATGGAAAGTCGGGATGGTGGCAGGCGCACGTGCGGCACGCTGGCTGATTCGTGACGGCAAAATACCGTTCAACATTGGCGCGATTAGCGAGTGGACCGCCGCCCGCGACCTGCCGGATGCCGATGGCGAGAGTTTTCGCAGTTGGTTCAAACAGCACCAGCGTCAGAATAAGGAGCAACGCTAATGGAAAACCGTGACGTCTTTCTGTCCACCCTGGCCCGACGACTTGGCCGGGAACCCCGCCAGACGCCGCCGCCGATGCCGCCGCTGGAAAACAACCCGGCGCAAATCCGCCTGACCGAGCTGACGCCGCAACAGCGCTGCGACGCCTTCATCGATTACGCCAGTAACGTGATGCTGGCGCATTGCGAACGCACCCCGCTGGCTGAGGTGGCGCAGGCCGCCGGGCGGCTGTGTCAGCGTTATGGCGGCGCACCGGTGCTGGTCAGCGGCGATGCGCGGCTGGCGGAGCTGGGGGTCACCGACTACCTGCAACAGCACTATCAGGCCCAGTGCTGGGACCCGGCAGCAGGCGAAGATAACCTGAAGCTGGCGGCACAAGCGCATATCGGCGTGGTCTACGCCGATTATGGCCTGACCGAATCCGGCGGCGTGGTGCTGTTCTCAACCCCGCAACAGGGGCGTGGCCTGAGCCTGCTGCCGGAATCAACGCTGTTTATTGTGCGCAAAAGCTGCCTGTTGCCGCGCGTCGCGCAACTGGCCCAGCACCTGCGCCAACGGGCGCAACAGGGTGAAACCTTGCCGTCGTGTATCAATCTGATCGCAGGCCCCAGTTCTACCGCCGATATCGAACTGATCAAGGTGGTGGGGGTACACGGGCCATTGAACGCTGCGTACCTGATTATTGAGGATTGCTGATAACCTGCGGCATGAGGTGTATGACAGTACAGTGATGACATCCATTAAGCACCTATAGCAGTGTGGCCCCCGCTGGGGGCCACACTGAGGTTAGGCCAATCCCAGCAAGGCGTTGAGGCGGGCTATTTCTTGCCGCCACTGCGTCTGTAGCGCGGGTTTCTGGTGCTTCGCCTTACGCGCCAGGTCTTCAGCCAGCCGGTTTTCCAGTTCAACCAGTTGCGCCAACAACCTGTCGGCTTCATCGATACGCTCTGATGTCACCTGTGACGCCACCGCTGGTGGCGGTGCCGAAGAGGGTGCGGTGTCAGCAGATGCAGCCCCCAGACGCTGATAGATCAGGTCCAGATCGTGCCACTCGCTCAACACGCCGTGCTCAACCAGCCAGAAGCGGTTACAACTCTGGCTTATCAGCGCCCGATCATGCGTTACCAGCAACATACCGCCAGCAAAGGTTTTCAACGTCTCGGCCAGCGCCTCTTTGCCCTCCATGTCCAGGTGGTTGGTCGGCTCATCCAGCATCAACAACCCGTAACGCGCCAGTGACAACCCGACAAACAGCAACCGGGCACGTTCGCCGCCGCTCAGGGTGGCGACGGTTTGCTGATGGCGCGACCACGGGAAACCGGCGCTGATCAAGGCCATTTTGCGGTCCTGCGCCACCGGTGCGAACGGTGTCAACGCATCAAACAAGGTGTCGTCATCACGCAATTGATGCAGCGTCTGGTCGTAATACCCCAGCCGGACACGGGGATGCAGGCGAATGGCTTCATCCTGCGTCGGATGCTGGTATTGCTGCCATAACAGACGCAACAACGAAGACTTGCCACAGCCGTTGCGGCCAATAATCGCCACCCGATCACCACTTTTCACTCGCTGCAACGGCAGGGTGAACAATGCCGGATGTTCCGGTGCCGGGCTTACCGCCAGCGCCGTCATCTCCAGCAGACGATCCGCACTCAGCGCTTCGCCATGCAGCGCCAGTCGCCACCGACTACCGGCGGTCAGCTCGGTTTGATCCTCTTTTAGCCGTTCGATACGTTTTTCCATCTGCTTGGCCTTGCGCGCCAGGTCTTCGTTATCATAGACCTTGCCCCACATCGCCAGCCGCCTGGCACTGGCGGTCACACGGTCGATTTCCTTCTGTTCCGCGTTGTGACGCAGTGCATCACTGCGATCACGCTCCGTCAGCGCGGCACGGGCAGCGCTACAGGGCAATCCAAAGTAATGCAACTGTTGGTCACGCAGGATGTAACTGCCGTTGGTGACGTTATCCAGCAACTGGCTGTCGTGAGAAACCAACACAAAGCTGCCGCTCCACTGTTGCAGAAACTGCTCCAGCCACAATAATGTCGGCAAATCCAGATGGTTGCTCGGCTCATCCAGCAGCAACAGATCCGGCGAAGTAATCAGCGCTCTCGCCAGCAGCAGCCGGGTATGCTGGCCGCCGCTCAACGTGCCGGAGGGCAGCAGCCAGTCCTGTTCGCCAAAGCCCATTTCCGCCAGCAAGGTTTCCGCCCGCCAACGTTCGCTGACGCGCTCCATTTCAGGAAGGCGTGCCAGCACCGCCTCCAGCATCGTCAACGAATGCAAATCCACTGGCAGATGCTGCTCAACGCGTGAAAGCAGACAGTGATTAGCGAGCGTCACATTGCCGCGATTTGGCGATAACGTACCGTCCAGTAGTTTTAACAGTGTGCTTTTGCCGCAACCGTTATGACCGATAAGACCAAGGCGGTCGCCCTGATTCAGGGTAAAAGAAATGTCGTTCAGCAGAGGGCCGAAAGGGGTATCCACGCTCAAAGCGTGTACTGTCAGTAAAGTGCTCATTGCTTACTCAAGAGTTACAGGCACAATTGTGCCTCGTCAACACAACGCCGACGATAACCCGGTAAGGCTGAGAGAAGGGAAAATACGGTTTGCTTCGCTCAAGCCACCGTTATCGCAGCACGATATCGATAACGCTTGAGCAGCGGCGATCACCAAGAAGATGTGAAGTGTTAAACATTTCACAGAGCAGCATAATTATCCTCCTTAATTGTTATCCAAAGGTTAATCGATGCCCGGATTGTAACGGCAACGGGCGGGCTACGCCACCCGTTTGCAGATTATTTCCCTGCCAGCATCACCAGCGCCACACCTATCAGCACCAGGCAGAATGCCAGCCGCAACACCACCACCGGCAGTTTGTGCGCCAGCGCCACCCCCCACGACACACTGAGAATGCCGCCAATCGCCAGCGGGATGCCGGTCGCCCAGTCTACATTACCGGCCTGAGCGTAAGATGCCAGCGCGGCCAGTGCGCCGGGCACCACCAGCGCCAACGCAATGCCCTGCGCCTGCGTTTGGGTGAAACCGAACAGTGTCACCAGCGCCGGCACCACCACCAGCCCGCCACCCACGGTAAAAATACCGGACATGAAGCCGCTCGCCACACCGAGCGCAGGAAGATAACGTTTTGATAATACTGAGGTCGGCGTGCGACTGCGCTGGCTGTTGACCCACTGCCAGATGTAGTACGTCGCCAGCACCAGCAGGAAAATGGCAAACGCCTGTTGCAGGTTATCAACCTGAATGGCGGCAGCCATGTGCGCGGCAACATAGGCCGACACCGTAGCGAAAGCGCACAGCATCAGCGTCATGCGGGTATCTATCTTGTTGCGCTGTCGGTAGCGCAAAAAGCCTATCAGCACGTTCGGCGTAATCATAATCAACGCCGTACCCTGCGCGAGGTGCTGGTTCATACCAAACAGCATCCCTAACACCGGAATGGCGATCAGCCCGCCGCCGATGCCTAACATCCCGCCGCACACCCCAAGTCCCATCCCCAGAATCAAACACAACACCACATTGGTCATCAGCAAACTGGCCATAACTCACCACCACACCCGTTATATCGCTTGTTTATTATTCGATTATTTATTATTCAATTGATGGCTGAACGATTGCTCGCTGACCAGCAGCCCAACGGCTCGGCCAGCAGTTGGCCAGCGTAGCTCGAACAATGCGCCGCCTGATGGCGCAGGGCCACAACTCACCTGCCCGCCATGCGCCTGAGCAATCGCCTGCACCACCGCCAGCCCCAACCCACTGCTTTTGCTGTTATCCACACGCGACTGTTCACCACGCTGAAACGCCTCAAAAATCAGCCCGGCGAACTGCGGGTCAATACCAGGACCACTGTCTTCAACCCGCAGATACGCCCACCCACGTTCTACCGCTGTCCGGATGTGTAACGGTCCGGGGGTGGCATGTTTTTGCGCATTCTCCAACAATGCCAGCAGCGCCTGACGAATCCGCACCGGATCACATTGCACCACCCGGTCTTCCAACGCCAGCGACAGGCTAAACCCAGCGCTTTGCAGCGTGGGACCAAACGCATTGACGACCTCGTTCACCTCGTCAGATAAATGGGTTGAAGCCCAGCGCAGTTCAAGATGACCACTCTCTGCCAGCCCGACCACCCGCAAATCCTCAATAAGCCGTCCCAGCCCTTCTACCTGCGTCAGCAGATTGCGAAACAACCCGATATCGGGTTCGAATACACCTTCGGTCAACCCCTGCAGCCGGCCACGTAAAATGGTGACCGGCGTGCGCAGTTCGTGCGCGATGGCGGCATTCCAGAACGCCCGTTCCTGCGCCATGCGCTCCAGTCGCTCCGCCATGGTATTAAAGTCACGCACCAGCAATGCGGCTTCCCCCAGCGAGTAATCGTCGGTTTCGGCGCGCGCATTCAGCTCACCTTCGGCGATTTGGCGCAAACTATGCGCTACCGAATTCAACGGCACCAGAATACGGCGCGACAGACGAACCGCCAGCACCGATGCTATCATCAGCGCCAGTAGCGTGGTGCCCCCCATCCAGAACCACTCTATCGTGGTCGGCATCCACTGATCATTCGGCGACAGGCTTTCTGGCGAAATCGTCAGCATAAATGCATAGAAAATATAAGAGCCAACCACCATCACCAGCGTGACGGACAACGCCAGCAGCGTCATGGAGCGCAGAATTTGTCGGCTTAAGCTGCCTTTGTGCTTCACGATGATTCACCCAGCCGGTAACCAACGCCGCGCACGCTGGACGGCACGCCGATAAGCCCCAGCCGCTCCAGTTTCTTACGCAGTTTGCTGATGTGGCTGTCTACAGTGCGTTCCAGAGAATCCCCTTCCGGCAGGCAAGATACCAGCAGTTCCTCACGGCTGAAGACCCGCCGCGGCGCACGGGCCATATGGGCTATCAACCGAAATTCGGTTAGCGTCAGATCCAACGGCTGGCTAACGCCATTGCATTCCACAACCACTTCATGGCTTTCCAGATCGATTTGAAAAATACCGGTACGCAGGAAACGCGGCGACTGACGCTCGGCTCGCAGCCCGGCGCGGCGCAACACCGCCTGCACCCGCGCCACCACTTCAGCAGGATTGAATGGTTTAACCACGTAATCGTCAGCGCCAATCCGCAAGCCCATCAGTTTGTCGATATCCTGATCCAGCGCAGTCAGCATAATCACCGGCGTATCGCCACGCAGGCGAATCCCCGACAGCACCTGCCAGCCATCAACCTGCGGCATCTGCACATCCAGCAGCACCAGATCCGGTTTCATGGAAAGATGAAGCTCCAGCGCCTGACGCCCGTTGGCGGCATGAAGGGTGCGTAAACCGCTACGTGTCAGGTAAGCCCGGAGAATATCGGCAATTTCTGGTTCATCTTCGGCGATAAGCACCAATCCATGGATCTCGTCAGCCATTGGCATGGATGGCGTATGCACAATCATCAGTCATCTCATTAATAAAAAATGCAAGGTTCTCCATCATATCTCCATATTTCCCCAACGAAAACCGCACACAACAGGCGCACACTCCCGCAGTCTGGCCGCCCTATGGCCGATAACCAGAGATTACGACGTTATATGAATATCAGGAAAACGCCTCCATACCCGGTCGCCTATATTTTATCGGTGCTGCTGCTGGCAACGCCCGGTGAAACGCAGGCGAACGGCGAAGTCACTCGCCTGCCCGTGTCACTGAAGCAGTTGTGCCGCCACGGCGTACTGCTGGCGCTGGTAGGTCTGCTACTGGCCGGCTGCGACCAGCGTGACGCGCCAGTCGAATCACCGCCGGCGAAAGTCACCGTCATGGCCGCTAAACCGATGCCCATCACCCTGACCGACGATCTACCTGGCCGGGTCACCGCCGTGCGCACGGCAGAAATTCGCCCGCAGGTAGGCGGCATCATCCAGCGCCGCTTATTTGAACAGGGTGCAGAAATCCGTGCCGGACAGCCGTTGTTCCAGATTAACCCGGCGCCGTTCAACGCTGATGTCGATACCGCCAGCGCCGCGCTGCAACGCGCCCAGTCGGTGCTGAACCGGGCGCAAATTCAGGTCGCCCGGCTCAAGCCATTACTCAGCACCGGCGCTATCAGCCAACAAACCTATGATGATGCGATAGCACAACGCGACCAGGCTGCCGCCGATGTGGCACAGGCTCGCGCCACGCTGGCGCGTCGCCAGCTTGACCTGACCTTCGCTACGGTCGAGTCCCCGATTGCGGGTCGTATCGACCAGGCGCTGATTACCGAAGGCGCGCTGGTCAGCACCAACGACAGCACGCCGCTGGCACGAGTTCAACAAATAGACCAGGTATATGTTGATGTACGGCAACCCGCGTCTTCACTGGAGCAACTGCGCGACATGCTGAACAAGCACGCCGGCAGCAGTGACGGCATCCCGGTGGTGATACTGCGCAGCGACGGCACCCCCTACCCGATGTCAGCACGTATTCTGTTTTCCGGCATGAATGTGGATACCGGCACC
This sequence comes from Dickeya sp. CFBP 2040, assembly GCF_012273755.1. Taxonomy (NCBI): domain Bacteria; kingdom Pseudomonadati; phylum Pseudomonadota; class Gammaproteobacteria; order Enterobacterales; family Pectobacteriaceae; genus Dickeya; species Dickeya sp. CFBP 2040. The sequence continues at coordinate 52,771 of NZ_JAAVXH010000039.1, read as the reverse complement.
GGCGACGTGCTGCTGCGAATTCTGGTCGATAACCCACAGCGACAGTTACTGCCGGGGATGTTCGTACGCGCTCGCATCCCGTTCGGCCATTACCCGGATGCTCTGCTGGTGCCGCAACAGGCCGTCACACGCAACGGCGGCGAGGCCAAAATCTGGGTCGTTGATGAGCAAAACACGGCGCACGCCATCACGGTTGAACCTGCCGAGCTGATCAACCGGCAGTATCGTATCCGTGCCGGGCTTAATGCCGGTCAACAGGTGGTGATCGAAGGCGGGGAAAGGTTGAGCGAAGGTAGCTGTGTGGCGACCCAACACTGGAAAAAGGTGCCGTCTGCCACTGATGTGGCGTCACGCTAAGAGTCGGGGAGTTTAGGTATCATGCCGCAATTCTTTATCCATCGCCCGGTGTTTGCCTGGGTGATCGCCTTGTTCATCGTCCTGCTGGGAACCCTCGCTATTCCCCAGTTGCCTGTCGCGCGTTATCCGTCCGTCGCGCCGCCGATGATGACAATTAACGCCTCTTACCCCGGCGCAACGCCCCAAACGATGAACGATTCGGTAGTCGGGTTGATAGAACGCGAGTTGTCCGGCGTAAAAAACCTGCTGTATTTCGAATCATCCGTGGATACGTCCGGTTTGGCGCAAATTAATGTCACGTTCAAGCCGGGCACCGACCCGGAATTGGCGCAGGTGGACATACAAAACCGCATCAAATCGATTGAACCCCGGCTGCCGCAAACGGTCAGGCAAAACGGCCTGCAGGTAGAGTCCGCCTCATCCGGCTTTTTGATGTTGGTCAGCCTGACCTCCGATAACACACGTTACGATCAGGTAGCGCTGAGCGACTACATGGCGCGCCACATTGTCGAGGAATTGCGACGGGTTGAAGGGGTTGGCCGCATCCAGTTATTTGGTGCAGAGCAAGCTATGCGTATTTGGGTTGATCCGAACAAGCTGCTGTCTTACGGACTGACCATGAACGACCTGTCAACCTCCATCACCCAGCAGAACGTGCAAATCGCCCCCGGACGGGTTGGCGATGCCCCCACTCTGCCGGGACAGCGCGTGACCATTCCGCTGACGGTGCAAGGGCAACTGGAAACGCCGGAGCAATTCGCCGCGATGATACTGCGCGCCAGAGAAGACGGTTCACGGGTGGTGCTGGCCGATGTGGCGCGCATCGAGCTGGGTGCGCAATCTTACGGCTTTTCCGTGCGTGAAAACGGTAAGGACGCCACCGCCGCCGCCGTTCAACTGGCGCCGGGTGCCAATGCGGTACGTACCGCCAACGCCATCGCACAACGTATGGCCGAGTTGAAAATATCCATGCCGGCAGGCATGAACTATTCATTGCCGTTCAACACCGCCCCATTTGTCAAAATCTCTATCGAGCAGGTGCTCAGAACGCTGATTGAGGCGATGGTGCTGGTGTTTCTGGTGATGTACCTGTTTTTGCAAAATGTTCGTTATACCCTGATCCCGGCGATTGTTGCGCCCATCGCTCTGCTCGGCACCTTCATGGTGATGCTGGCCGCGGGTTTCTCCATCAACGTGCTGACGATGTTCGGCATGGTGTTGGCGATAGGCATTATCGTGGATGACGCTATCGTGGTGGTGGAAAACGTTGAGCGGCTGATGGCGCAGGAACGGCTGTCGCCCAAAGCGGCGACCATCCGCGCGATGAAGGAGATCACCGGCGCGATTATCGGCATCACGCTGGTGCTGTCTGCCGTGTTTATTCCGATGGCGTTCGCCAGCGGCTCCGTGGGGGTGATTTACCGACAGTTTACCCTGTCGATGGCAGTTTCGATCCTGTTCTCGGCATTTCTGGCGCTGACGCTGACACCCGCGCTATGCGCCACGCTGCTGACGCCGATTGCCGACGGTCATCATCAGAAACGCGGTTTTTTCGGCGGCTTTAACCGCCGCTTCGAACAACTCACGCAGCACTACGCTACCGGCACCCGCGCACTGCTGCGCCGTTCCGGCAGCATGTTGCTGCTGTTTGCCGCACTGACCGGCGCACTGGGGTGGCTGTTCCAGGCATTACCGTCCGACTTTCTGCCGGAAGAGGATCAAGGGTATTTTATGGCCTCATTCCAGCTACCGTCGGACGCCACGCAAGCGCGTACGCTGGACATCGTCAAAACCTACGAACACCATGTCGCTTCTCGCCATGGCATTGAGTCCAACATGTCGATTCTCGGCTTCGGTTTTTCCGGCTCCGGCCCTAACGCCGCCATGGCTTTCACCACGTTAAAAGACTGGTCTGAACGCGATAATACCACCACCCGCGCCGAAGTGGCGCTGGCGCAACAGGCGATGTCATCAATCCGGGAAGGCACCGCCATGACGCTGATGCCGCCGGCTATTGATGAGCTGGGCACCTCATCAGGTTTTACCCTGCGCCTGCAAGATCGCACCGGTCAGGGTTATCCGGCGCTCAAAGCGGCGGAGGCTCAACTGCTGACGCTGGCGGCGCAGAGCCACATCGTCACCAGCGTCTACCCGGACAGCCTGCCGCCCGGTAGCACAGTGCGACTGGATATTGATCGCCAAAAAGCGCAAGCGCTCGGCGTGTCGTTCAGCACGCTTAGCGATACGCTATCGGCCGCCATCGGCTCACTGTATGTAAACGACTTCCCGAACGCTGGCCGGATGCAGCAGGTGATCATTCAGGCCGATGCGCCGGCACGTATGCAACTGGATGACGTGCTCAAACTGTATGTGCGCAATACCGCAGGCGGTATGGTGTCGCTGAAAGAAGTGGTCACGCCGGTCTGGAGCGATACCCCGTTGCAACTGACGCGCTATCAGGGCGTTCTGGCGGCGCGAATCTCCGGCATTGCCGCACCGGGCGTCTCCAGCGGCAAGGCAATGGCGGAGATGGAACGGCTGGCCGCGCAACTGCCGCCAGGTTTCAGCATCGAGTGGACCGGGCAATCGCTACAGGAACGGCAATCCGCCACACAAGCGCCGATGTTGCTGCTGCTGTCGATGGTGGTGATATTTCTGGTGCTGGCGGCACTGTATGAAAGCTGGTCGATTCCCCTGTCAGTGATGCTGGTGGTGCCGCTGGGGCTGCTCGGCGCCGTGCTGGCGGTACTGCTGCGCGATATGCCAAACGATGTGTTCTTCAAGGTGGGACTGATTACCGTCATTGGGCTGTCCGCCAAGAATGCCATCCTGATCGTCGAGTTCGCCAGACAGCTGCGCGAGCAAGGGTATGAACTGGCTGATGCCGCAGTGATGGCAGCACGCCTGCGCCTGCGCCCGATCCTGATGACTTCGCTGGCGTTTGCGCTGGGAGTGGTACCGTTAATGTTGGCGTCAGGCGCCAGTGCGGAAACCCAACACGCCATCGGCACCGGCGTATTCGGCGGTATGGTCAGCGCCACCGTACTGGCGGTGTTTTTCGTACCGGTGTTTTTTGTGGTGGTGATGAACCTACAGGAACGCTATGACCGCTGGCGCAAAGCCCGTCGAACTCAAAACATGACCGATCACTAAAACGATGGGAACGGCGACCAGCCCGAAAGTCACGGCAGGTCGCCGAACGGGAAAAGAAACGCAAGCTGTTGCTCGCCCGGCATCCACGTAGTAATCAATGCACGTAGTAATCAATGATAGTAAAAAGCCCATCGGCACCAGTGCCGACGGGCTTTTTACATCAGAACAGACCTCAACGACAAACATTAGCGACCAACCGAGGCACTAGCGGGCAAGCACCCGCCGGGTCGAAGCCGGGTTATTCACCAGTTTTTCCGCAGGCCGGACAGGTCGCCGAACCAGTTCGCCGCCACAGTTGGGACAGTGGCCGTGCAGTCTCTCCTGCGCACAATCAGCGCAAAAGGTGCATTCAAATGAGCAAATCCGCGCCAGCAATGAATCCGGCGGCAGGTCAACATCACAACATTCGCAGTTAGGCCGTAATTCCAGCATAGTGTGTACTCCTGTTGTTCAGGGGTTATCCCGTTATCATGCCTGCCTGAGGTTACGCTGTCAGCAATCGGCTTGCCAGCCAGTCATCCGCGCTTTTTACCCCCGGCAGTACAAAGAAATAACCGCCGCCAATCGGCTTGATGTACTCCTCCAGCGGTTCGCCATTGAGCCGTTTCTGCACCGTCAGAAAACCTTTTTCCAGATCGGCCTGATAACAGACGAACAGCAGCCCCATATCCAACTGGCCGGAATTGGAGACGCCCAGCGAGTAGCTGTAGCCGCGGCGCAGCATCAGGTTGGCGCGGGTTTCCGGGGTACGCGGATTAGCCAGACGAATATGCGCATCCAGCGGAATCACCTTACCTTGCGGGTCGCGGCTGTAATCCGGTTCATCATGTTCGTGGGCCATGCCCAGCGGCGCGCCGCTGTGTTTTTCCCGACCAAAAATGGTTTGCTGCTCCTGCAGTGGCGTGCGATCCCAGAATTCAACATGGAAACGGATGATCCGCGCCGCCTGATAACTGCCGCCCACCGCCCATGCGGGTTCACCGGACTCTGCGCCAACCCACAGGATCTGATCCATCAACGCCCTATCTCTGGTATCAGGGTTAGCAGTGCCGTCTTTGAAGCCCAGCAGATTAACCGGCGTTTCCTTGCCTTTACTGCGTGCCGCGTGCGCGGAGATAAATCCTTCCCGCTTCCAGCGCACACTGAGCAAGTCCGGCGTCTGTTTGATGATATCGCGCAGCGCGTGCAGCACCGTTTCGTTAGTATTGGCGCAAATCTGCAACAACAGGTCGCCATGACACAAGCTGGCGTCCAACGCATCATTGGGAAAGCGGGTCATGCGTTGCAGTTTCAGCGGCTTGAGCGCCTGCAAGCCAAACCGCTCATCAAACAGCGATGCGCCAACCGACACGGTGATGGTGAGATTGTCCGGATAGATCTCCGGTCCCATGATGCCGGAGTCCAACGGCGGCAGGCGCGGATCAACGTCCGGCACCTTGCCGCCCTGCGTCAGAAACGCGATACGCTGAGTCAGCAACTGGAACAACCGGTTTAGATCGGGCTTGCTGGTCGCCAGCACATCAAACGCCACCAGCATCATCGCCGCCTGTTGCGGCGTGACGATCCCCGCCTGATGTTCGCCAAGAAACGGCTGTTTTTCCCAGCGTTCATCCTGCGGCGCCTGCGGTTTATCTTCCGCCTGCGCCAGCCGGTCAGCGCCGAGCGCCAACGCCCCGCCCATCATGCCCAGCCCCTGCAACAAGCGACGACGCGACGGCGAGGCAATGTCCGGTTGCGCCGCCGGACAAGCAGAAGGGTGAGAAGCGTGTGGCCCGTCCTGCGGGCCAGTGGTATGACTCATGATAGCTCGCCTCAGTCCAGTCCAAGCACGCCACGCAATTGCGCCAGGTCTTCCGCCAGTGTGGTGATCGGCCCTTTCAGCGCCGTGCGGTCGGCATCACTCAGTTTTTCGTAGGATTCAAATCCGTCTTTAGTTTTGTACTTCGCCAGCACGCCATCGACTGTTTTGAAGTTGGCGTCGATCTTGCCAAGCAACGGCTTATTGGCTTTCTCCAGCAGTGGGCGCAGCAGGTTGACAATTTTCTGCGCGCCGTCAACGTTGGCCTGGAAATCCCACAGATCGGTGCGGCTGTAGCGATCTTCCTCGCCGCTGATCTTGGTTGCGGCGACTTCTTCAATCAAGCCGGATGCGCCGCCCACCACCTTACTCGGCGGGAATGTCAGGCTGGCGATGCGTTTTTGCAGTTCCTGTGTATCGGCATACAGTTGATCGGCGTAATGCCCCATACCTTTGGTGGAGTGATCGGCAAACAACGCTTTCTCCAGCCGGTGGAAACCGGTGAATTTCGGGTCATCGGCTTTCTTCTCGTAGTCGTCTTCACGGGCATCGATACTGCTGTCCAGATCGGAGAACAGTTCGGCAATCGGCTCAATACGTTCGTAGTGCTGACGGGTCGGCGCATACAGCTTACGTGCCTCTTCCAGCTTGCCGGCTTTGATAGCGGCGGTGAACAGTTTGGTCTGCTGCACCAATCCTTCCACTTCTTTGGTAACGTACACTTTGTATTCGGCAATCGGCCCGACCAGATCCAACACGTTGGTTTTTGCGACGGCGGCATCATCGCTGGCAGTCACTACCAGTTTACCTTTCGGGTTGCTAAGCAGACCGCACGTCATGTCGTACTCTCCCGGCTCCAGGTTGGCAGTCATTTTCTGGGTAAAGCCCGGTGCGATATTCTCACGCTCTTCCACCACCATCACCCCTTTGAGGATTTCCCATTCCAGGTTTTTCTGGCTGGCGTTGGTGACGACAAACTGCGTTTTACCCGCGGCTACCGTGACTTGCATCGGCTCGCACTGCTTGTCATTAACCGTTATCTTAACCTGCGGAATATCCGCGGCCAGCGCATTGAATGCAGGAAAAACCAGCAGGGCAGCGCACAGCGCTGAGCGGCGGAACAATGGTGTAGACATAGAATTATCCCTTTTACATTAATTGTTAACTGTGATAGTTGTTAGTTGTGACAATAATTAATGGTGATGCTTACGCGCCATCGGCGCCGTGGCTGGCTCCATACGTTGCGGCATGAAAAAGAACACCAGCGCCGGAGTCAGATACAGAAAATAGACCACCACTTCGCTAACCGTCGGGGTTTCCTGATAGCCAAACATCCCTTCCAGCAGCGTGCCAGTCAGGGTATGGGTTGACAGCGTGGCGCTAAAATCGAACGCGATTTGCTGAAATTGATTCCACAACCCCGCTTCGTGAAAAGCGCGGATTGCTCCGGCTGCCAGACCGGCGGCAACAAACAGAATGAACAGGCTGCTCCATTTGAAGAACTGGGCCAGCCGCAGTTTCACTCCCCCCCAATAGATCATCATCCCGACCACGACGGCACACAGCAGCCCCAGTACAGCGCCGAGCGGCGCGTAAATGCCGACATCCTGCTGGAATGCCGCCAGCAGAAAGAACACCGACTCCAGCCCTTCACGCGCCACGGCGAAGAACACCATCGCCACCAGCGCCCACCCCTGACGTCGGCTGGCACTGAGCGCCTGATCGATAGCGCCTTCCAGATGAAGGCGTACCGAACGCGACACCTTGCGCATCCAAAACACCATGTAGGTCAGAATGATCACCGCAATAACCGCCACTATCCCTTCAAATAGTTCCTGTTGTTTTTGCGGAAACTCGCCGGTAGTGGCGTTGATGAACACCCCAAGCGCTAAACATAACGCCAGTGCCAGCGCAACCCCTATCCAGACCGCCCCTAACCACTGTTCACGCTGGGTGCGTTTCAGGTAGCTGGCAATCAGGCTGACGATCAACGCGGCCTCCAGTCCCTCTCGGAACATGATGAGTAATGGAACGAACATGGATGAATACTCCTTCAGGCAAACCCAGCACGCAGACGAGCACACTGCGCAGGAATACAAATAGGATAAAGAATGATAATAGTTCTTATTAATGAGAAAATGTAAGGTGGGGTAAAGTAATTTTTTCTAATCAAATATTTCAGCGCCAGCGGGCAACGTTTCGGTTTCATTCGTCGCCGCCCAGCGCTGGGGCTGGAACCATTTACTTAATTGCTAACAGCCACTTATTTCATCGGTAACTGCTTTTCCACTAACGCCACCCACATGGCAACGCCGTGCGGAATCAACGCGTCATTAAAGTCATACCTGGCATTGTGCAATGGGTGGGATGGGGTATCACCATCTGCCCCCAACCAGAAATAAGCGCCGGGACAGTATTCGAGCATACAGGCGAAATCTTCAGATGCCATAGAAGGAGCGATGTCCCAATGTACCTGATTCGCACCAAATATCGTTTCCGCTACCTCGCGTACCGTTTGCGCACTCCGCGCATTATTGCAAGTCACCGGATAACCAGGGTAATAACTCATCGACCCCGTCACGCCGAACACCTCAGGAATTTGCGCCACAAACTGCGCAATTAATGCCTTTACCTGTTCACGCACCGAGGCTTGCAGGCAACGCAGCGTACCACGCAGCACCACTTTTTCCGGAATAACGTTGATGGCCTCGCCACCCGCAATCTGCGTGATACTGATCACTACAGACGACTGAGGCGACAGGCGTCGGGAAGGGATAGTCTGTAACGATAACACCAACTGAGAAGCGGCCACGATAGGGTCAGCGCCATTTTCCGGCATAGCGGCATGACAGCTTTTGCCGGTCAGTACAATTTCAAACGAATCAAGCGAGGCCATCATGGCGCCGCAGTTCAATCCGGCATGTCCAACAGGCAGTCCCGGCCAGTTATGCAATGCATAAATGCCATCCATCGGGAAACGGGTAAACAGCCCTTCTTCCACCATACGACGCGCACCGCCAAGGTTTTCTTCCGCCGGCTGGAAAATGACTCGCACCGTCCCGCTGAAACGGCGAGTCTCGCTGAGATGGCTCGCCGCCGCCAGCAGCATCGCGGTATGCCCGTCATGACCACAGGCGTGCATCACGCCGGGGTGTTGAGATTTATAGGGAAGACTGCCCAGTTCCGTAACCGGTAGCGCATCCATATCGGCACGCAATCCGATGATCGGCCCAGGGCCATTTTCCAGCGTTCCCACCACGCCCGTTTCCGCCAACCCGGTATGGACCTGAAAGCCAAAGCGAGACAGCAACGTCGCTACCATTTCGGATGTCTGGCGTTCATGATAACCCAGTTCCGGATTAGCATGTAATTTGTGCCGCCACTCAATGGCCTGCGCAATCAGCGCCGGAGAAATCCCCATACTCTCCTCCTCATTGATTCACACCTCAGCCACCTGCTCCGATGTGTATTTTGCCCCAGACTCAGTCACCCTAATGATGACTTACTCTACCCCAGCCACCAATACGGACAAAGATTATCTGCCGGACAGTAAAGATACTTTTGGCATAACGCTTCGTGAACAATCCACCCTGCTTTGCGTATAACGCCTATGGCGACTGACGTAGCACAGATTGACATGACGTGGCACAGACTTACGTGGCATAGATTTTTTCAGGAAAAATAAGAGGTGAGTGCGTGTTTCATCGCTATACAAACACAACAACATCAACAAACTGACTTTTCAAATTCACGTTTCTCCCATCGTGCCGTGATGTGTGGTGTGCCACAATGAACCCCACAGTATGGCATTAGCCATCGCATCAGAAGAAAGGAGTAAAAATGAGTGACGCACCTGCCGCTGGCCTGTCTGCCAGCGAGGCGCTGGACCGACTGGAAGCGCTGTATGATGGCGCAGTCAGAGCGCTGCGTACCGCAATCGGCGATTTCATTAACCACGGCACCCTGCCGGATGCCGCCGCTCGCGCCAATGGGCTGTTTGTGTATCCGGAACTGCGCATTACCTGGGACGGACTGTCGCAAAAGCACAGCAAAACCCGTGCGTATGGCCGCCTTACCCACGGCGGCAGCTACCGCACCACCGTCACCCGTCCACAGTTGTTCCGGCATTATCTGGCGGAACAACTGGCAATTCTGGAAAACGATTATTCGGCCACTATCGACGTCGCACCATCGGACAAAGAGATCCCTTACCCCTATGTGATCGACGGTGCCAATCTGAAGCTGGAACGCTCAATGAGTGCTGCTCTGGCGCAGCATTTCCCCACCACATCGCTGGCGCTTATCGGCGATGAAACCGCTGATGGTCTGCTACAGACGCTTGACCATTTCCCCTTGTCACACTTTGACGCGCTGCGTACTGACTTTTCTCTGGCACGCCTGCGCCACTACACCGGCACCCGCGCCGAGCACTTCCAGCCGTTTGTGCTGTTTACCAACTATACCCGTTACGTTGATGAGTTCGTACGCTGGGCTTGTGATCAGATTGCCGATCCCTCCAGCCCGTACCGGGCATTGGCCTGCGCAGGCGGCGCAATGATCACCGCCGACACCGAGAACCCGCAGCAGGCGGTATCCGATCTGGCATGGAAAAATCATCAGATGCCGGCCTATCATTTGATCTCGCGCGAAGGGCGCGGCATTACGCTGGTGAACATTGGCGTCGGGCCGCCTAACGCCAAAACCATCTGCGATCATCTGGCGGTACTGCGACCACACGCCTGGCTGATGATCGGCCACTGTGGCGGCCTGCGGGAAAGTCAGAATATCGGTGATTATGTGCTGGCACATGCCTACCTGCGCGACGATCATGTGCTGGATTCGGTGTTGCCGCCGGATATCCCAATCCCCAGTATTGCCGAAGTACAACGCGCCTTGTATGACGCCACCAAGCAGGTCAGCGGTATGCCGGGCGAAGAAGTGAAACAACGGCTGCGCACCGGTACCGTGGTCACCACCGACGACCGCAACTGGGAATTACGTTATTCCGCCTCGGCGCTGCGCTTCAACCTTAGCCGGGCGGTGGCGGTAGACATGGAAAGCGCCACTATTGCCGCGCAGGGATATCGCTTTCGCGTGCCATACGGCACGTTGTTGTGCGTGTCGGATAAACCGCTGCACGGTGAGATCAAACTCCCCGGTCAGGCAAACCGCTTTTATGAAGGGGCGATTTCTGAGCATTTGCAGATTGGCATCCGTGCGGTAGATTTGCTGCGTGCTGAAGCCGAACACCTGCACTCGCGCAAACTGCGCACCTTCAACGAGCCTCCATTCCGCTAAATAAAATAAAACCGCTCTCAGGCTAACGAGAGCGGTTATCGATTGTTCATTCACAGAATCGTTTTATAAAGGGTTGCTGGCCCGCTGCGCCGAAACGGCGTAGATGAAGTAAGAGTTTCTGGTCTATGATGAAAAATGACCGGCAAGTGAACACCGCCGGCCTGATATTCATAGCGAACCAACATGCGATTGACAGAAAAGGAGAGCGTTATATGTCAGGCAGTAAAAAGAAAAAGAGTCCGATTGGTCTGGATGTGCAGCAGTCTGAAAAGATTGCCGCCAAACTGAACACGTTGCTGGCTAACTACCAGATTCTTTACATGAATGTGCGCGGTTATCACTGGAATATTTCCGGCGCGGCTTTTTTCGAACTTCACGCCAAGTTTGAGGAAATCTACAACGAACTGCTGCTGAAAATTGATGAACTGGCGGAGCGTATTCTGGCACTGGGCGTGCAGCCGCTACATGCCTACAGCGACTACCTGGAAGTAGCGGATATCAAAGAAGACGTCAACGCCACCGATGGCAAAAAAACGCTGCAAGGGCTGCTGGCCGGTTATGCGGTGCTGCTGCAACAGCAGCGGGAAATCCTGCCGCTGGCGGCGGATGCCAGCGATGAAGGCACGGCGTCGCTGATGACTGATTACATCAAAGAGCAGGAAAAACAAATCTGGATGTTCAATGCCTACCTGAAATAACCCCGGCCTGACGCCTCGTCACAATCACTACCCCGTCCAGGACGGGGTTCATGCATTAACGGCGTCCAACTAACTGACCAGCAGGACGCCGTTAGCAAGGCTCAATGACGATTAAAAATCGACATTGACGCCCAATTGGAAGGTGCGTCCCGGCATCACCGCCAGTTCACGGTTGTAACTATCCTGATTAGTGCTCAGCGTCAGCTGGCGGCTGCTCAGATAATCCCAGTATTTCCGGTCGGTCAGGTTATAAACGCCGCCGCTCAGCCGCACATTCGGCAGCACGCGCCAGTAGGCAGTCAAATCCACCAGCCCGTAGCCCGGAACGCGCATGTACTGAACGGTCGAATCGGTCAGCGCCGCGCCAGTATTGTTATACCCCTGACGGTTGGTGGCGGTGGCGCGCTTGCCTTTCTGGAAAGTCGTGGTGATGGCGGCACCGTAGCGGTTATCCGTCTCGTCCCAGGCCAGACCGACCACCGCTTTCACCGGCGCTACGCTGTCGAGGTCAACGTATTTGTCGCCCAGATAGCGGGATTTTGACTTGCCTTCGTTATAGCCGACCGCCAGCGTAGTACTGAACCCACCGAGCGCGTCGAACCAGGTGCCCCACTTCACGCGACTGCTGAATTCCGCGCCGTAGATGTAAGCCTTGTCACGGTTTTCCATCTGGTAAGCGGTATAGATATTCGACGGTACGTTGGCGAATTTTTCCGGATTGGCGGCGCGGGTGTAGCGGGTGCTGGCGATAAAGTTCTTGTAGTCGTTGTAGAACACGGCGGTGCGGAAGTTGACCCCGTCGGTCACGTCGCCTTTCACCCCCCACTCATAGTTGTTGCTGGTTTCGGTTTCCAGATTACTGTTGCCGATCAGCGCGTACTGCGCGCGGCCAGCATAGTTGGAACCCAGGCTCCAGGAACCGTACAGCTGGCTGGCATCCGGGAACTGGGCGCCGCGGCGATACTGCAGGTAAGTACTCAGGCGCGGCGTCAGTTCATACTGCAGGCTGAGCGACGGCAGCACTTCAGTATCACGGGTGGTCTTGCCGTACAGCGACTGCACATCGCTCGCGGTGATCACACTGCTGCCCGCACTCAGGCTGGACAGGTTGCGTGACTTCGTGCTCTGGTGCGCCACCCGCACGCCAGGGGTGATAGCCAGCGTCTTGCCGGCCAGCTCGACCTCCATCTTATCCTGCACGAAACCGCCCAGACTATAACTGCGGCTGTCCGCCTCCGGCTGCATAATGGCGTTGGGACCGGTCTGTACCGGTGTTTGATGGAACGGTCGTTCGGTGTCGGACTGCTGAGCGTTAACACCCCAGGTGAACTGGTGCATACCCCAGGATTTCAGCAGGCTGGTTTCAGCGCCGTAGGTTCTGACGTTGTAGTCGGAGTTGACCTTCTGCATACTGCCGTCGTCCAGCGGCATGTCGGTGTCGTCTTTTGCACTGGAGCGCTGGGCGTAGACACGAGAATCCACCGCATCCACCCAGCCGGTGTTGGTGGCGGAGGTCCAGCTGTGGCGCAGGCTGCCGCTCCAGCGTTCGCTGTCGCTGTCCTGCTGTGAGGTACCGACGATGCTACTGCCTGTGCTATTCCAGCCATCGTAATGGGTGTGAGACGTCTTGTTGTAATAGTCGAGCGTTCCGGTGAAACGGTGCTGCTCGTTAGGTTGCCAGATAGCCGAGGTCATCACCGCCGTCGAGTGCCAGTTGAGCGGATAGGCCGACAGACGATCACTGTTAGTGCGGGTCTCCTGACCATCACGGCGGCTGACCACCGCAATGCCGCGCAGGGTTTGGTCGCCGCCAGCAACGGTAACGCCATTGTGCCAGCTGCGGCTGGCGGAGTCGTAGTCGCTCTGATAACCGACATAGTGATCTTTCTGCGCGGATAAGTACTGATCGGGCGATTTGGGACGGAACGACACCGCGCCGCCGATGGCGTTATTGGCGCGTTCGATCGGGGTCGCGCCCGCGTCGATGCTGACCAGACCGTACATGTAAGGGTCAATGTAATCGCGGCCAATACCAAAGGTATTCAGCCCCGGACGCCCGGCATAACTGCGGCCAGTGGCGTTGGGTTGCGGGATGCCATCCACATCGATCGCCACCCGATTACTCTCCAGACCGCGGATGTTGTAACCGGTATAGCCGCCGCGATCAAACCCGCTTTTACCGGCGCCGGAACCGCCGCTGACGCCGGTGGCGCTCACCAGCGGTTGATAGCGCATGATAGAACCGAAGTCGTTGCCTCCGTTCTTTTGCATCTCACTGTCGGTAATCGTAATAGTGGTACCCGCCTGGGTGACTCGCGGCGACATCACCGTCATCTGATCGCCGGATGAGCCGGTAGCAGCATTGTCCGCCGACGCCGCGTTTTTCTTTCCGGCACCCGTCGTGGCCGAGGCTGCCGTCGTCGATGATGTCGAGGTATTCACGTCCGCCGCCAACGTCGGGCAGGCAAGACCGGTCAATACGCCGGTCAAAATAATTCGGTTTAACCCGATGCGATGCGTTTCTTTATTGTGCAAGAACATACTGCAACCTCAATAGTAGATGTCATTATCTTCTTGCTCAGTGATTGCCAAACAGTATTATTTCAACCCGTTACGGTCGTGTATCCGTTATCGTTCCGGTTGCCGGTGCGCTAACCGCCCTGTCGCAACCGGAGCACTTCCGGGTAACGTTGTTATTATTATGATTGTCGTGCTTTGGGCGTCATCAATGCGCCACCTGCCGCTTAACGCCGCAACGCCACCTGCGGCGTACCGGCATCGAGGTGACGACTGACCCACACTTCCGCCTGGTACCAGCGCTGAATCGCCGTTTCGGTCAGCACCTGCGCCGGCGCGCCTTCCGCCACTTTGCAGCCGCCCTGCATCACCACCACCCGATCAGCCCATAACGACGCCAGATTGAGATCGTGCAATACACAACACACCGCAAGATTTTCTTTTATAGTCAACGACTTCAGCAATCGCAGCAACCGCTGCTGATAAAACAAATCCAGCGCCGAGGTCGGTTCATCCAGAAACAGCCAGCCTTGCGGACCGTGGCCCCGCCAGAGCTGGGCCAGCGCCTGCGCCAGTCGGACACGTTGCTGCTCGCCGCCGGACAATTGGGGATATAACCGACGGCGTAGATGCTCGCAACCGGTCAACGCCAGCACTGCAGACACCACGTCCGGCTCCGGCGTATCACGCCAGGGGGCTCGCCCCATCGCCACCACCTCTTCCACCAGAAATGACGCGGTTAGCGTATTATCCTGGCGCATCACCGCACGCAGACGCGACAGCGCGCCCGGCGACCAGCTTGTCAACGCACGTCCATCAAGCCGGCATTCTCCCCGTTGCGGGGTCAGATAGCCGGTCAACAACCGCAGCAGGGTGGATTTACCCGCACCATTAGGCCCGATCAGCGCCACCAGTTCGCCGGGATTCAGCGTCAGCGACACATCATCAATCAGGAACCGACCGGCAGTCACCCGGTAACTCAACTGATGCGCCTCCAGTGGCGCAAAACGTGGTTCAGCCATGCTGTCGCCTCAGAATCAACCACAAAAACCAGGGGCCGCCGATCAGACTGGTGAGCAACCCTACCGGCATCTCCGCTGGCACCACTAGCGTGCGGGCCAGCGTATCCGCCAGCAACAGCAGCAACGCGCCACCCAGCGCCGCGCCCGGTAACAGCCAGCGGTGATCCGCGCCCAACAGCAGCCGCATCAGGTGCGGCGTGACCAGACCGACGAAAGCAATAATGCCGCTGACCGACACTGCCGCCGCCACCAGCACCGCACACAGAATCACTATGCGGCGCCGGGTGCGATGCACATCCACCCCAAGGTAATGCGCTTCCTCATCGCCCAGTTGCAGCAAATTGAGCGGCGAAGCCAGCCGCTGCAGCCACCACACGCAGGGCACCACCAGCGACGCTACCGCCGCCACTGTTACCCACTGCGCCTGCCCCATACTCCCCATCCCCCACAACGACAACTGGCGCAGTTGCTGATCGTTGCTGATCCACGCCAGCAGACCGGTAGCAGCGCCGCCGATGGCGTTAATGGCAATGCCCACCAGCAGCAGGCGCGACAGGGAACGCTCGCCCGACAAGCTAAGGGAGAACAACAACAGCATGATCAGCAGGCTACCGACAAAAGCGGCCAGTAACGGTAGGTACAACGCCAGCAGTGTCGGCAACGCCAGCGGAAACAGTATCGCCAGCGCCACGCCGACAGCCGCGCCACTGCTGACACCCAGCAACACCGGGTCCGCCAGCGGATTGCGAAACAGCCCTTGCATTCCGGCGCCGGACAGCGCCAGCGCCATCCCCACCAACAACGCCAGCCCCACACGCGGCAGGCGAATATGCCACCACACCTGCCACGCTATGCTGTCGAGCGGTTGGCTCATCAACTGCGTCAATGACACCGACATTGCACCGCTGCCGGCGGCGATCACCGCCAACAGTGCCAGCGCACCCGCCATTGTCAGCAACGTCAAACGTGGAGACTGACTCACTTCGCCGCATCCACGGTTTGACGCAGGCGCAACAGCGCCGCCGGCGTATCCAGACTGAAGCCCAGCAACGCCATGTCATCGACAATCAGTAACCGTTTGTGCTTGCTGGCCGGCGTCAGCGCCAGTCCTGGCAGTTTCCACACTGCCGCCTCGCCCCCCAGGGATTTCGCGCCATCGGTAGTAATCACCACCCAGTCCGGCTGGCTAGTTACCACGCCTTCCTGCGACAGCGGTTGATAACGGTTGAATCCCTGCATCGCGTTCTGCAATCCGGCGGCACGGAACGCCGCATCCGCTGCGGTGCCCTGCCCGGCCACCATCGCGCTCATACCGCCATGACTGAGAATAAACAACATGCGGGCCGTCGTCGGCTGGGGCGGCACCGCCGCCAGCTGTTGTTTTATCTGCTGCGCCAGCGCGTCGCCGCGCGATACCACCCCCAGTGCATTGGCGATCACCTGAATCTTTTCGCTAATGCCTTCGATCGTTTGCGGTTGAGGCACTGTTACCACGCGCACACCCCGGCTGGCGACCTGTTCCAGCACTGTGGACGGTTGCGCCAGTGCGCTTGCCAGCACCAGCGTCGGCTGCATCGACAAAATGCCTTCCGCATTTAGCTGGCGCATATAGCCGACATTCGGCAATGCTGTCGCCGCCTCCGGATGCAGACTGGTGCTGTCACGCGCCACTACCTTGTCGCCTGCCTGCAACGCAAACACAATCTGGGTAACATCACCGCCAATGGTCACTATCCGATCAGCGGCCAGCAGCGACAGCGGTAACCACAGCAACAGCAGGCACAGCCCCCTCATGCTGCCACCTCCGGCGTCACCAGCGACATCACCTGCTCACGCCAGCGCGCCTGCTCCGGCTCGCCTTCCGAACGCTGACCAAACAGTTGGGCGATCGGCGTGCCGTCGGCTGCGAACACCTCCAGGCTGGTGACAATGCCGTCTTTGGTCGGCTTACGGGTAACCCAGCTTTCAGCAATGGCGTCTTCAACCAGATGCAACGTGAAGTCACGGTTGAACACATTCAGCCAGTTTTCCATCAGCGTTACCTTTTCGATCACGCCAGTGAAAATCTGCACACAACCGCGGTTGCCAACAAAAATCATGATTTCATTACCCGCCTGCTGGGCAGCGCGTAGCAACGTCCCTAACGACTGATTGCTCACCTGACAAGCCAGATCGTCGCTCACCGCACGAAACGCCTGCGGACGCGTGACCTGGTGCCGCCTGAGCAACGGGAAGAACTGGTGAACATCGGTCATCGCCCGCCACTCCTGTTCGATCACAGTGGCGTCCAGCACAGCAACTGGGGTATCGACTGGTACCGGTTGCAGCACCAGCGGCGGGTTATCCGCCAGCGTAAAGCGATCAATCAGCGCCAGCCAGACGGTCAGTTTCGTGTTGTCGGTGGCATAGACCTTCAGCACTGCGTCGCCGTGACGATCAAAAAACTGAATGCTATGACGTTCGCCGCGCGCGGTCTGTTCCGTTAACGCAAACGCACTGTCCCACTGTTCGGGAAACAGGCGCAGGTCCAGCCCGCGCGGGTTGAGCACCAGACCAACGTGTTCACCAATGCGCTGGTTATGGTAAACCCCAACCTGTTCATGTACTGCGTACTCATTGCGGGTAATGGACTTGGTTTCACCGACGGACTCCAGCCCGGCCAGCAGTGCACGTTTGTCGCCGGATAAGCGTCGGGCATCATGCCCGACGCGCAGCGATGTCAGCTCCGCTTCTCTCAGCCCCATCATGTGGGCCAAATCACGGGCATACTTGTGTGGATGCTCAACTTTTAGTTGCAGGTAGTGTGTGTAGTGATGCTGCATATGCCAAAACTCCCTCGACAGCGCCGTCCGCTGGCTACGGTATTGATGTGTGAATTCCCCACAAAAGATAATAATTATTATTATCATTATAAATAAATGAAAACAAGACACATTCGCAACAAAAATTTACTAATTCATTACATTCCGCAGGGATAAATCCGGGGGTACGCCGTGTCTGGATGATAAATCAGAGTGGTGAGCAAAAAATCAGCTGCGGTTTTCAAATTCAATTTTCATTATTATGGAATAATACCATTCACATTTATCTTGCCATTTAATTTACCAATGATAATCAATCAATTAAAAAATCAATTAATAACCTCATAGCATTACCCATCAGCCTATTAACAACGGTAAAATTCAAATGGCATCAATTGGCCAAAATACCCTTCACCGGCATCTATGATAAGCACACTCAACAGAAAAGAAGTTATAACTCCTTTATTCCATGGCAATTTCCTGTCGAAAATAAACATAAATAGCTTAACTATGCCCCAAATAATTCGAGTTGCAGGACAACACGCTCGCGTGTTGAACAACGCAACGCGTTGGCTCATTAGAGCCTTGTAACGCGGCAACCGCGTGACAAATTCGTTGGGAACGAATTTGACCAGCCAACGGCTGGCCTCTGGTGAGAGACAGGATGTCTCTCATTTCATTCCCAGTCACTTAATAAGCAAGTGACTGGGGGGAATGGCAAATCGGCGAAAACTAATTTGAACGCTGCGGACAGCAGCACCGAACTATGAAATGGTCCGGGTAGCGCAGCAGCTGACACACCTTGCTGACGCCACGGTCCGCTCGTTTGCCAGCATTATGCAAGACATCTGTTTCATTATCCCCGAACGCACCAATTTTATGCTGATCTTTTATTATACGTCTCTCCTGGGTATTAAGTTTAAATCAATCCCCAACAGACCTGCGATGAACCAATATTTATTATTTTCACTAAATCAATACTCAACAGCACGGGGGTTATGATTTCTCTTTTCATTGCCCTCGCTATAATCGTTAACCATAGAATGATGCAAGGCCAGCGATAAATGCCAGTCTCGCACGTGAATATGACAGGGGTTTTAAGTTTATTTTATGGTGATACGTTATTGCTCCCCTGTGGTTATTTTTAGCATTATCACTGGGGATTAAAATGGAAAAAAAATCTGCATTGTCACTTTTTTATCATCTGTTAAAGGGCAATTTTTTCTCTGAAAAAATCTGGTGTGCGACAGATATAAAAGCCAAATTTCTATTGCGCTCATTGCTAATGCCGTCAATAACTTTACGTCACCTGCAAAATATTATTGAGATTCCCGCAATGCAGAAGGCAGTAAGCATTCGCCCCATGCTGCCAACCAAGGTGCATCGCCCTTATCTGTCCGCCACGCTACGTGCAGACGAACGAGCTGAGGCGATTCGTAGCCATTATCTTTTCGTGCAACAACTTGCCAACCCGTTTCTGAAACAGGCATTGCTCAGTCAGGATGACTATTGTCTGGCCCGTTTTTCCGGTAAAAACGGCGAGATTTTTTCGCTGATTTGCAGCAATTCGCGTTACGACAAAGAGGGTGAGGCTACGCTGCGCATTCGTTTCAATGACATGGTGCTGGCGTCGCTGACGTTTTCCGTCATTCGCAGTCAGGACCAACTCACCATCATGATTGGCGGTTTACAGGGAAAAGGCCGTGAGCAGACCCGTGAACTAACCAAAGACGCCTCGAAAGCCTGCTTTGGGCTGTTCCCTAAACGCCTGTTGCTGGAGTGTCTGCTGGCTATTGCCCGTCTCACCGGGATCACGCGTATTCTGGCGGTAGGCGATGAAAACCATGTTTACCAGAATTTGCGCTACTCCTACCGCAAAAATAAAGTGCGTTTTTCCAGTTACAGCGAATTCTGGCTGTCAATCAACGCAGACAGAAACGCACAGGGGTTGTATCAACTCCCGCTGGCTATTACACGCAAAACGTTGGATGAATTGCCAAGCAAGAAACGGGCACAGTATCAGCGCCGTTACCAGTTGCTGGACGACATTCATGCCCAGGTCAGGCAAAATCTGGAGCACACCGCGTCATCGGATACAACGGCATCGCCCCGCCAACCAGACAGCCAGTTCAACCGTTCGGTTGATAACAATGGAACCATGAAAATGTCACATCCACACCAACGGGAAGAGGGTCACAGGCAACCGTGTCAGGTTGCTGTGCCGCCGGCCTGATAACCGGTTCATGATGTAGCGACATGACAAGCCATCCTTGCCTGACAAGGATGGCCCCCCAGACACTCACTATGATGACCGGTAATCAGCAAGTGACCAGCCTCAGTTCGCGCATATCCAGATAGTCGCCAACTCTGGCGGCAGAGAGGTTGAATGAGAGTGCGAACAGCCAGGCGCTGCGCGGGATCTTCCAAATGGTGCCTGAACTGCCTTTCTGCAGTTGCTCGCTGCTCTGGATGTAATCGTTACCATCACGCGACAAATCCACCATCACCTGACCGAGGCCGTTTACCGCGTACGCATGGAGTTTTTTGGCAATGACCACCTTAGCGTTAACGGAGGTTCGAGCCTGCCAGGTCACCCCAATTTGATTCTGCCCACTGATCGGTATCAGGAATTGTACCTGTGCGTCACCGCCCTCAGCGATTCTCACAAATCGCCCGTTCTCTTCTTTGATACAGGCGGGATCATAATGGCAGGCGCAACCCGCCACACCGGGATAAACCAGCGTGCTACCGCCATCGTTAAGGGCGATCAACTCCGCCATCTGGTTGGAAAAAATCAGATTGTTTTTCCAGCAGGGGCGATTGGAGATAACGCAGGAGGGTACATTGACGCCATCGGTGGCAAAGCAAACATTGGTCAATGTGGTCTGATAATCAAACGCTTGTTCGAAAATCAGGTAGGGCCGTTCCGGATTCTGGCGCACAAAAATCGCCCCACCGTTGAACACAAAGCTGGCGTTCTTTTTCCTGAGCACCACCGCAGGTTGCTTTCGCTTCACATACTCAACATGACCGTTGATTTCAACATGGCCTTCATTTATTAACGCAATCCCTTCACAGTAATCAAAGCTGCCCGCCTGCCAGTACACGACGCCGTTCGGATTATCGATTTCGAACGCATACCCACCGTTTTGCCAGATACAGCCGATGAAGGTAAAACGTTCGTAGGAATCTGGCTGACGGGTCAGGTACAGCAGGCGATCACAGTTATTAAAACCACAGGAGAACCAGTTCCATCCCCAACCGCCCGCACCGTTGGAAAAGACCCTCCTGAACCCGGTAAACCGGCAGGAATAAATACTCAACAGACAGGAGGCATTACGGTTGGAATTGCTTTCTGGGTTATAAGCAAAAAACAGATCTAACGTTCTCTTTTCAGAAATAAAATGCACACCAGAAAAAAAGCTGTCCACAATATTACTGTAAGCCGCATCCACATCCGGATTTCCGGTCACCACCATCGCATATTTATCAAATTTACCATTTTTGGTAAAAATAATTGTCAGAGGGCCATGAATAGAAACTTTCGATGCATCTATTTTTATCGTAGAAGAAACTAAAACAACGCCTTGCAACATTAACCTGACTTTCTGCTGTGAATTTGATAAAGATTTCGATTCTTCCAACATATCATTAAGAAGCATCTGAAAAGAACCCGTAGAATCTTTCTTTCCAGAAAAATCAATATTGTAACGAGCGAGATCATTAGTGAACGCAACTGTATTATTGCTCTGAGTGTTATTATCCCCCCCCGCCGCCACAGAGGTCACTGCAAATGATGCCAGGCTGCCCACCAGGAAATTTCTTCTGTTCATAAAACCCTCCTACTCCAATAAATTCAATGAATTAAAAATAAAAACCCTCTAGAACCACGGAATGAACGATCAGCACCGATAGATATATCGAAAATAAAAAAATAAAAACATAGCGTTAGCCCACTGTCATAACTTTCTGCAAAAATAATTAAAAATAAAAATTCATTTGTTTTATCATCCATCGGTACAACACGTTTACTGAATAATGGGAGTTGAAAATTGGACGCAACCATAAAATACGACCCGCTTTATTGGACAATGCTTTGCATTTTCCTGATACCGCAGTTTGTGTTTGTATTTTTCCAACAATCTTCACTGGCGTCAGGCATGATGGTAGCGATAATACCTATTTATATTTATGGCTTGCGCTATATGAAAAACCTGGCATTTCCCAGCGGAAGAATCTTACTTTTCTCAATAGTGATATTTATGTTGCTGGCGCAATCTGGCTATATTGCGGCGATGTATGACAATTACAAACCGCTTTTCACATTACCGGCGCTGGTTATTGTGTTATTCGGCGCCATATTATTCTCCAACCGCTTGTTGACCACTGATCCAGACACCCTTGCCTCTGCTTTTCGTGCTGTTACCTATACCTTGTTGTTACTTGGCTGGCTCTCGGTTATCTATCGCATTGACATCGGCAATTATGCGGCAAAACCTAAAGCGGTGTTTCCTTTTTCTGAGGAGAGCCATTACGCGCTGACGGTAGGCATCTTTGTCTGCGCCAGCGGTATCCTGATGAAAAACCGGGAACGCATGATATTGATGGCGAACCTGCTGTTACAGGCGTTGATTTTCCCCAGTCTGACGCTGCTGGTGTTCTGTATGATGGCGATTTTTGTTTTCTGGATGTCGCGCCGCATTACGCTGATGCTTACGATCATTGTCGTACTGGTCGCAGCAGTGTATGTCATGCTGACCTATTTTTCCGACCTGCCCGCCATCGCCTATTTTGGTTCACGTCTGGCTATCAACGACGACACCGACAACCTGACCACACTGGTATTTCTGCAAGGGGTGGATGACGCTAAAAACGCCTTGTTGGAAAGCCATTACCTCGGACTGGGGCTACAAATGGCAGGCACCAATAGTGTCGGCAAATACGGTTACATCATCCAGTCGCTCGCAGGCAACGACTTCAACCGTACCGACGGCGGCTTTTTGGCTTCGAAAATCGTCAGCGAATTCGGTGCCATTGGTCTGTTGCTTAGTATCGGCTACCTGTGGGTTCTGAAAAAAGCCGTCAATACTATCAATCACATCCGTGATAATACCGATACCGAATCGACACTACTGAAAATCGCCATGGCGGTGATAATCGCCTACGCCGTCGAATTTTTCCTGCGCGGCTATGGCTATTTTTCGCCAGGATTATTTCTGTTCGCCACCATGATGATGGTCAGCAGCAAGCTGTATTACCAGCAGACCAGCGTCGAGCGCCCGCAGGTATCTCCAGCATCGATCCGGCCTCAGTCCTGATAGCCGTCAGCGCCTCCTATGTTGCAAGAGGCGCTGACATCCCCAATCGGCTATTCCCGGTCTACCATGTCGTACAACACATCGCGCCGATTCAGCATCTGCCCACCATCACGAGTCAGTGGTACCCAACCGATGGAGCCGTGGCGGGTAGTCGGCGAGTTAAACAGCAAATCAAACGGAATAGTGAAATAGATGCCTTTGGTGAAGCTGCCTTCACCATAGTCTTTGGCGCTGACATTGGTGACAGTGGCAAAGGCACCAGCGACGATCCCGCTGTCGAAACGGCGCGACAGATCCAGCGTGACGCCTTTATCGCCGGCCAGATAGCGCCCGACACTGATTTTCGCCAACCCGCCTTCAACGAACGGCAGTGACCAGTAGGTAGTCAGGTGACCGGTAGTAACACTGTAATCGCTCAGGCGCTGCGGATCGTTCCAGTCTCGCTGCTTGACGTGGTTGACGTCTATACCCACCGCCCAACGGCTGCCAAAAGGCCGATACAACACCTCGCCCCCTACCCCGGCATACATCATTTCCAGATAGCCGCCATAAGCCTGGGTATACCAGTCGCGTGCCGGATGATCATAACGCGACAGCTGCAGATTGGTCAGTAAGACATCAGAAGCGGTCACGTACTCACGAATATGCGTTCGAACCCGCGGCAACGCCGCACCATCCAGCGGGGGAGATTTGTAGTTGAACCGGTCATAGTTGTTGAGCAAATTGATATTCACCGTACCCCCCAACCGCCAGTTCTCCGTCATGCGGAAATCGGCGCTGGCATTGGCTGACAACTGGTACATATAGAACGATTCCGGGCCGCCAAACGACTGCTGAAGCGAGGGGTCGATGCCATAAGAAAAGCGCGGTGGAGCCGTGTGCAACACCTGCCGGCCACGTGGTTCCGGCAACGGTTCGACGTGATAGGGATTCGGTTCATCCACACCCAACGGCGTACTGCCGGACTCCAGTTGACGCAACGCGCTGGCATCCACTCTGGTGCTGGTGGTCGTCAGCGGGCCGCTGCGGGTAACTATATGGTACTGAGTAACCTTGTCCGGCAGATTATTCGCCAGTACCGTTGCCGCACGTCGGCTGGCTTCGGCATCGCTATTATATTTATATTGCTCCGCCACCACGGTGACCTGCTGATCATCAGCATAAATATCCGGTTGGGCAAAGCCGGCCTTTTTATCCAGCTCTTGTGAAACACGCTGCCAGTCGGTTCCACCCGGTGTATTTTTCGCCGGCAAATACACCGGTGGTTCGTCATCAGGATGAAAGGGCCGCAACCGGTTAAAGTTGGTATTCAGCGTGAACCCCCACATCAGGGTGTTGCCACGTTCCCACGACAGCGAGGTATCCAGCCAGTCAGTGGCGCGATACACCAGCCCAACGTTAATCGGCGAATCCTGCTTGATGTGCTGCGATGCAGGGCGCGTCTGATCTGCCGCTTCCTGGCTGTAATCGTTGCTGTCATATTCCAGCTTGAGCCGCAACGGGTCCCACGGCGTTTGGTACTCCAGCCCGGCAAACAGCGCCGCAGGCCCGTGAAAAAAGTTCTTCACCGCAAACTGCCCGGTTTCGGTAGAGGTAGGACGGGTACAGAATCCTGATGCCAGACGACAGGCTGGGTTAGTAATATTGCCGCTCTGTGCCATGTTGCCCCAGCCCATACCCAGCGTGAAATCGACAGGTCCCCAGCGCTTGCTGGCCACCAGATATTCACTGTCGAACAAGCCCGTACCGGCAATATCACGCAACCCCAGCGAGACTTGCGGTAGCCAGCGACTTTCCTGCCAAAGTCGCGCCTTGACGTCAAAACTTTTGTCTTTGTAGGTCTGATCACCGCTGAAGCCGGGAACGTTGCTGTAAGGCCGGGTGCGGATGTCGGTATATCGTAGCGTCGCCTCCAGCCAGTCGAGCACCTGTAACGAAATGGCGTAGCGACGATATTCCTGGTTATCGCGGTAACTGGCGCTGAACTCGCCGGTATCGGCCATACGTGCCGTCGGCATCTGCCATAACCCAACGCCGCCAAAGTCCATCTGCGATACCCCGGCAGGCTGATAATAGCCGCTGCGATTCGCCGCTTCGCTACTGTCCGCACCCGTTGCCCACGCGGGCGCCCCTAATGCGCTGCCTATCGCCAGCGACAGACAGCGTAATGTCAAAGTTGTGTTATTAGTCATTAGTGTGGAATCCGGTTGGCAAGATAGTCAGCAATCTGCGCATTCAACGAGGTGAAGCCCTCAGGCAGAATAGAAGGATCGAAACCGATAAATAGCGTTTCCCCCGCCGCCGGCTCATGGTGCCGGCGGTTCCAGATGGCCAGCGGAACATTGCGCCAGTGACCATCAACCGAGATCAGGTAACCCGTGTTGCTATCGCCACCCGGTAGAAAACGCCGTTTACCGATGTACTGCTCAACCGACCAACCGGGCCGCAGGTCAATATCCTTGAACACATTCGGCGTGCCGATATCGATACCGGTGCTGATTAACCCGAACAAAAAGAACTGCTGCCGGTAAGGCGACAGGTAAAGGGTATAGTTCCCCACCAACGGACGATTATCCCGCTGAGAAACGCGCACGATATCCGGGTCTATGCTGGCGTGAATCCGCCCCGCGATACTCACCTGCTTCAATGCCTGCGCCATATACCAGGCGGCGATAGCCCAGTCGCCATTGCCTTTAACCTGCCAGATCAGTTGCAACTGATAGAGTCTGGCCTGCAATTTTTCGCCTTCTTCGGTGACTTTTTTCGTCACCATCTCATTGGTAAGTAGTGCGCTCTGCCAGTTAATCTGGTCCGGAAACGTTATCTGGTCATAAAACCGATCCAGACGAGTACCATCACCCAGTACCACGGCAGGCCGTGTTTCACCCGCATAATTTAGCGTTAATTGTGCCGCCCCTGATGTTCCAGCCACCAGCAATAACAAGGCGACAAATCGATTGAATAACGACATAAAGTAACCTTATTGAATGTATGGCTTAAGGACAGTGAACTGGACCAGAGCCATGTTGGGTCCCATATACTGATGACTTTGAACGACCTGACCAGAATCCGGGTCAAGCCAGTATTGGTTGGTATAATGTTGGTTCAGCGTGGGTACGGTCACCTGTTCGTCGAAACGTACCGTTTGGCGCGGTTCATTCAGTATCGTCAGGATTTCTGGGCCTTTGTTCTCAAATACCGACTGCACGTCATAACCGCCGCGTAATACTTGCGACCAGCTGACAATGGTGTGCCATTGTTTCGGCGTATCAGGTTTCAGCAAACCGAGACTAAGCGGGTCGGAATCCAGATTGCCGACATGCTGAATGTCTTCTCCGAACCCTTGTGTTTCCACCAGTCGCCCAAAACGAGTGACGACTCTATTTTTATCCGCCGTCAGCCATTTCAGTTGCTGGTTATCAACAAACGCCAGCACCACAAAGACACGCGGAGCTTCACCCACTTTCAGATACGCCGACGCATAAGGGATTTGTTCGACCTGTTGTGGCGTCATGCTGGTGTCTTTCGGTCCTGATAATGCCGACAGGAAGGTCTGACTCCATTGGCTGAACTGCTGAGAACAACCTGTCAGCCCCAGCAGGATTAAGGGAATGACCAACAGCACACAAAATAAGTCTAATCCAATGATTTTTTTCATTGTTATGGGTCTCGCCTGAACATCCCGAAGCAGAAAAAAGGCCACCGAAGTGGCCTTGGTTATTAGCCCATCATTAACCGCGAGTTGACGTCGTGGTTGAAGTGCTGGTGCCAGTGGAGGTACTGGTAGAGGCAGAAACTACGCCACCTACAATGGCAGTACCCACCCCATGACCATAGCCGTAGCCATAGCCCGAACCGTTACCACTAGCCGAACTCGACGCGTGTGAACCAGCCGAGACACCACCACGATTGATGGAACTCCCAGCGGAGCTCCCAACTGCCAGGGCGCTTACCGGTACGGCTAGCGCCAGTGTCAGGATCGCCAACGTTTTCTTCATCATTACCATTTCCTTTCATTTCCCGTTAAGGACATCAGGCAGGGAAAACCGAAAGTTATTCCCTGTCCCCCGACTGGCTGAATTAATCAGCCAGGTTGGATCTTTCCCATGACCGGTGAAAAAATTATTTCAGCTTATCCTTCATGAAATAATTCCCGCGCATGGGTAAGATCCGAACAAAAATTCAGATAGAGAATAAGAAAAACAAGTTTGAGTGATTAATAAAATAAGAAAAATCGCAAGAGCGTTATTATTTTCCAATAAATTACAAGGAGATGAGGTATTATCAGAAAGTTCTTAACTATTAACGAAGAGATACTGAGAAATAAAAACCGGATATTTCTACCCGGTTTAATAAAATAAATAATACTCTGAGAATATTATTCTAACCATTCGGTGTGGAATACACCTTCTTTATCAATACGCTTATAAGTATGCGCACCAAAATAATCACGCTGAGCCTGAATCAAGTTCGCGGGTAATACCGCAGAACGGTAGCTGTCATAATAGGCGATTGCCGCAGAGAATGTCGGCGTTGGAATTCCTTGTTGTACCGCATAGGACACGACATCACGCAGCGCTTGCTGGTATTCGTCGGCTACCTGGCGGAAATACGGTGCCAGCAACAGATTAGCGATGTCGGCGTTTTCGGCGTAAGCATCGGTGATTTTCTGTAAGAACTGCGCACGGATGATACAACCGGCACGGAAGATCTTGGCGATTTCGCCGTAGTTCAGGTTCCAACTGTTTTCGTCAGATGCCGCTTTCAACTGGGAAAAACCCTGCGCATAGGAGACGATTTTCCCCAGATACAGTGCACGGCGTACTTTTTCCACGAACCCGGCCTTGTCACCGCTGAATGCCTGCGCAACCGGGCCGCTCAACACCGTAGACGCCGCCACGCGCTGGCTCTTCAGCGAGGAGAGATAACGAGCAAACACCGACTCGGTAATCAGAGACAACGGCTCACCTAAGTCCAGTGAACTCTGGCTGGTCCATTTACCGGTGCCTTTATTAGCCGCTTCATCCAGAATCACATCGACCAGATATTTACCCTCTTCGTCTTTCTTGGTGAAAATATCGGCGGTGATTTCGATCAGGTAGCTACTCAGCTCACCTTTGTTCCACTCGGAGAAGGTATTCGCCAGCTCATCATTGGAGAGCGCAAGCGCCTGTTTCAGCAGCGCGTAGGCTTCAGCAATCAGTTGCATGTCGCCGTACTCAATGCCGTTATGCACCATTTTCACGTAGTGACCGGCACCGTCAGCGCCAATATAAGTCACACAGGGCTCACCATCGGCACGGGCGGCAATCTGCTGCAAAATCGGCGCCACCAGTTCATAGGCTTCTTTCTGACCACCCGGCATAATAGACGGGCCTTTAAGCGCCCCTTCTTCACCACCGGAAACACCGGTACCGATGAAGTTAAACCCTTCTGCAGACAGTTCACGGTTACGGCGGATAGTATCTTTATAAAACGTGTTGCCGCCGTCGATCAGGATGTCGCCTTTTTCCAGATACGGTTTCAGCGACTCGATGGTTTTGTCCGTCGCTTCACCTGCTTTAACCATCAACAGGATGCGGCGCGGTTTTTCCAGAGATTCAACAAACTCTTCAACGGTGTAACACGGTACCAGTTTTTTCCCTGGATTCTCTGCAATCACCTCATCCGTTTTGTCTGCGGAACGGTTAAAGACGGATACGGTATAGCCACGGCTTTCAATGTTCAGCGCCAGATTGCGCCCCATTACCGCCATACCGACAACGCCAATTTGCTGTTTGGACATTAAAACAACTCCTGTCTGAAGGTAACCTGCCTGCGGCTAATTGCGCCTCAGGCAACAAAAAGCAGGCTGACATGGTAACCCAGCTAAGGCTGGGTGGGTAGTTATTGGTACAACAGGGGATCAGACAGGAATTCCACAAAAGGAATGGATGACACATAAACGGAATAAAAATCAAAAAAGCGGCACAATAAATTACAATGCTATTGATTATACGGATAACTACCTGAGCAACGACCGGAAAAAACCCGATAACACCGACGCATTATCGGGTTTGAACGGTTGATTAATACTTGCTCAGCAACGCCTTGATTTTGGTTTTGAAGGCATCACCCAGCTCCGGGTTGCGCAAACCATAGGAAACAAACGCCTGCACATACCCCATTTTACGGCCACAGTTGAAGCTACGCCCCGCCATCTGAACGGCATCAACCTGCTGGGTTTTAATCAGTTCGGCAATGGCGTCGGTCAGTTGGATACGTCCCCACGCGCCCGCCAGCGTTTTTTCCAGAATCGGCCAGGCTTCGGCAGTCAGAACATAACGCCCAACCGCAGACAGATCTGACCCTTCCACCGGAGCCAGTTCCGGTTTTTCGATCATCGCGGTGATAGCCGAGGCGTCGCCCGCCTGATTCAGCGACGTTTCGCACTCCACGATGGAGTATTCCGGCAGTACCTCGTACGGACGGTGTTTTACCAACACCTGGCTGTGCCCGGTCTCTTCAAAACGGGAGATCAACAACGCCAGATTGTCTTTTGACTGATCGGCGGAACTGTCATCCATCACCACATCCGGCAGCACCACCACAAATGGCGAATTGCCGATAATCGGGTGAGCGCAGGATACTGCGTGCCCCAGCCCCAGTGTCTGCCCCTGACGCACATTCATAATGGTCACGCCCGGCGGACAAATAGACTGGACTTCTGCCAGCAACTGGCGCTTGGCACGTTCTTCCAGCATCGATTCCAGCTCGAAAGAGGTATCAAAATGGTTTTCAATGGCGTTCTTAGAGGCGTGCGTTACCAGCACAATCTCTTTAATTCCCGCATTAACGCATTCGTTGACAATCTTTTCGATTACCGGCCTGTCAACCAGCGGAAGCATCTCTTTCGGAATCGCTTTAGTAGCCGGCAACAAATTCATCCCTAAGCCGGCAACGGGGATAATCGCTTTTAATGCTGTCATTTCGTGTTCTCTCAAAAACATGCTGCTGTTTGCCGCGACGAGGCAAAGACCACGCCACATTAATTTTTCTGATGCCAGAATACACCTAATCAGCCCCAAAGAGATCGCGGGTATACACTTTTTCCATCACATCAGACAATTCCGGCGCCATTCGGTTCGACAAAATCACGTCAGACATCTGTTTGAACTCATCGAGATTGTGAATAACGCGCGAACGGAAAAACTCTGACTCTTGCAACGCCGGCTCATACACCACCACATCGATCCCTTTAGCCTTGATACGCTTCATGACTCCCTGAATCGCGGAGGCACGGAAGTTATCAGACCCGGTTTTCATCACCAGCCGGTAGATACCGACAATCTTCGGATTCCGTTTGATCACGGAATCGGCGACGAAATCCTTGCGGGTGGTATTGGCGTCAACAATCGCCCGAATCAGGTTGTTCGGTACCGACTCATAGTTAGCCAGCAGTTGCTTGGTATCCTTCGGCAGACAGTAGCCGCCATAACCGAACGACGGGTTGTTGTAGTGCTGGCCGATGCGCGGGTCCAGCCCGACGCCTTCGATGATCTGCTTGCTGTCCAGCCCCAGCGTCTGAGCGTAGGTATCCAACTCGTTAAAGTAGGCCACGCGCATCGCCAGATAGGTATTGGCAAACAGTTTGATCGCTTCGGCTTCGGTGGAATCGGTAAACAGTACCGGAATATTGGTTTTGATGGCGCCGTCCACCAGCAGGCGGGCAAAACGCTCGGCACGTTCAGAACGTTCCCCCACCACGATACGGGAAGGATACAGGTTGTCATACAACGCACGGCCTTCACGCAGAAACTCCGGCGAGAAGATAATGTTTTCCGTCTCGAACTGTTCGCGGACCTGCGCGGTGTATCCCACCGGGATGGTGGATTTGATGATCATGACCGCATTCTGATTCACCTCCAGCACCTTGCTTATCACGGCTTCCACCGAGCGGGTGTTGAAGTAATTGGTCTTCGGATCGTAATCCGTTGGTGTAGCGATAATGACGAACTCCGCATCCTGATAGGCGGAATTAGCGTCCAGCGTAGCACGAAAATTCAGCGCCGGGTTGCGCAGATAAGCTTCGATTTCCTTATCCACAATAGGAGAAATGCCTTTGTTAAGCATTTCTACTTTTTCGGCGACGATATCCACCGCGACGACCTCATTATGCTGCGCCAGCAGCATAGCGTTGGACAAGCCAACATAACCGGTACCCGCAATTGCAATTTTCATTATCTGTCCACATTCATTCTACCGGGTAACATGCTGTACCCGTCACAGAACAATAGCAAAGCCGCAGAAACGTCCGCCGCATCATGCCGTCCAATTTCTCTTTAATTCGTTCAGGCTTGATAGAAATCCTGGTACCAGTCCACGAAAGCCCGTACCCCGTCTTCCACCCCAACCTGTGGTCGATAGCCTGTCACAGCGAACAGATCGCTGGTATCGGCATAGGTCTGATAAACGTCGCCAGCCTGCATCGGCATGAAATTTTTCACCGCCTCTCTCCCCAGCGCCGACTCCAGTGCAGTCACGAAATCCATCAGCCGTACCGGGCTGCCGTGACCAATATTGTAGAGTCGATATGGTGCAGAACTGGTGGCTGAAGAACCATTTTCCACCGTCCATTCAGCGTTGCGTTCGGGAATTTTATCCACCACACGCAATACGCCTTCTACGATATCGGTGACATAGGTGAAATCACGCCACATATCGCCCCGATTGTAGATATCGATAGGTTCGCCAGCCAGAATGTTGCGGGTGAACTTGAACAGCGCCATATCCGGACGCCCCCATGGCCCATACACCGTGAAAAAGCGCAGCCCGGTCGCAGGCAAGCCATACAGATGCGAATAGGAATGCGCCATCAGTTCGTTGGATTTCTTGGTCGCGGCATACAACGAAACCGGATGATCAGTCGAATCCGTAGTGGCAAACGGCGTTTTGCTGTTCAACCCATATACCGAACTGGAAGAAGCATAAATCAGATGACCGACACCATGGTGACGACACCCTTCCAGCACATTCAGGTGGCCGATGAGATTGCTTTGCGCATACACCATCGGGTTTTCCAGCGAATACCGCACCCCAGCCTGTGCAGCAAGATGGATAACACGCTCGAATTTTTCCGCCGCGAACAGCGCCGCCATCGCCTGACTATCCACAATATCTATCCGCTCAAAACGGAACCCCGGCAGCGCACGCAATTTCGCCAGCCGCGCTTCCTTGAGCGATACATCATAATAACTGTTGAGGTTGTCTATCCCCACCACCGTATGGCCGGCAGCGCAGAGTGACTGACAGGTATATAAGCCGATAAAACCGACCGCACCAGTAACAAGAAATTTCATTCAGGAACTCTTAACGTGACTTGAATGGCGGAGATAATACCATTCACTGCCTTGATTCAGCACCCGCTAACCACCGAAAAAGCCAGAGGGTGCCCAAAATCACCTCAACACTGGCGCAACAGCGCTAAAATTGTTCGGGTTTTTTCCTCCATTAATCGGACATTCTGGCGCGACTCGACATTGAGCCGCACCACCGGTTCCGTATTAGAACAACGCAAATTGAAACGCCAATCAACGAACGTCAGACTGATGCCGTCAGTTTCATCTATCGCCAACGCCTGCGGCTCCAACGCCGCACGCACGCGGGCAATCGCTGCAACCGGGTCAGTCAACAAGGAGTTGATCTCTCCAGAGGCGGGATACGCCATCATGCGCTCACTGACGAGTTGCGACAGCGATTGCCCACGCACGCCGATCAACTCCGCCACCAGCAGCCATGGAATCATGCCGGAATCGCAGTAGGCGAACGAGCGGAAGTAATGATGTGCGCTCATTTCACCACCATAAATGGCATCTTCCTTGCGCATCCGTTCTTTGATAAAGGCATGGCCGGTTTTAGACATCACCGGATTACCGCCTTTACCGATGACGATATCCACCGTATTCCAGGTCAGGCGCGGGTCGTGGATGATGGTGGAGCCCGGTGCCTTGTTCAGGAACGATTCCGCCAGCAAGCCGACAATATAGTAACCCTCGATAAAACGCCCCTGATGATCGAACAGGAAGCAGCGGTCAAAATCACCATCAAACGCCACACCGAAGTCTGCCTGATGTTCAACCACTGCACGAGCGGTATCCTCCCGACACTCCGGCAGTAGTGGGTTAGGAATACCGTTGGGAAACGAACCATCCGGCTGATGATGAACCTTGATAAAGGTTACCGGTGCGCCATGGCGGTGCAACTCGGCCTCAAGGGCGTCCACCACGTGACCAGCCGCCCCATTCCCGCTATTGATAACTATCTTCATCGGCGTCAGATTGCGCGGATCAATGTACGCCATCAGATGCTCGACATACGGCTTCAATATCTCCAGAGGCTCATACCCCCCACGACGCGGCAGGTCTATAGCTGCAAAGCGATTTTCTTGCGCCAGACGCTGGATATCCTTCAGCCCGCTATCACCGCTGATAGGTTTAGCACCGGCACGCACCAGCTTCATTCCATTGTAATTAATCGGATTATGGCTGGCGGTCACTTCTATCCCACCGTCCATCTCAAAATGGAACGTGGCAAAGTAGATTTCCTCGGTACCGGACAAACCTATGTCATACACATCCACTCCGGCATCGCGCAGGCCATCCGCCAGCGCACGTTTTAGCGCTTCGCTGGTCAGCCTCACATCGCCGCCCACCACCACACGCCGGGGTTGAATCACCTCGGCATAGGCTCGGCCGATGCGGTAGGCGATATTTTCATTCAGTTCAGATCCCAGTTCACCGCGAATATCATAAGCTTTAAAACAGGTTAATTCGGACATCGGCTTTTCCCCCTTCATACCCGACCATAGCGGTCATGCAAACGGACGACGTCGTCCTCTTCCAGGTAACGGCCTGAACGCACCTCAATGATCACAAGGTCGATCAGGCCAGGGTTTTCCAGCGTATGTACCGCGCCTGGCTGAATAAACGTGGACTGGTTTTCTGCCAAAAAATAGGTTTTGTCATCGACATTAACCCTGGCCGTACCCGACAGGACTATCCAATGTTCCGCTCGATGAAAATGTTGCTGCAGCGACAAGCCCTGACCCGGACGCACGGTGAGTTTTTTCACCTGATAGTGATCACCCGCGTCAATATTGTTGCTCTTACCCCAGGGGCGGAACGACTCGGCGTGATCACGAACCTGATGCCGGTTTTGCGCTTTCAGACACTCCACGACCTTTTTAACGTCCTGCGCCCGTTCTTTGGCTGCTACCAGCAGCGCATCCCCAGTATTCACGATGATGGCATCGTCGATACCGATGGTCGCCACCAGCGACGAAGAGGCGCAAACGTAGTTGTTATGGCTATCCAGCGCAATGACATCACCGACATTGACGTTACCCTGCGCATCCTTCTTCGATACC
Source organism: Dickeya sp. CFBP 2040 (assembly GCF_012273755.1). Taxonomy (NCBI): domain Bacteria; kingdom Pseudomonadati; phylum Pseudomonadota; class Gammaproteobacteria; order Enterobacterales; family Pectobacteriaceae; genus Dickeya; species Dickeya sp. CFBP 2040. Next base: position 18,405 of record NZ_JAAVXH010000039.1, on the reverse strand, counting down.
TCCCACAGTGACGACCACGACCCCACATCACTCCAGCCTGCATCAAAGGCAATCACCACTGCATCATGGGTCTTTTCCATCACGGCGTAGTCGATGGAGTTAGCAGGACAATCGGTAAACGCACGCGACTCCACGCGGATAAAGTCCATATCACGCTGGCTACGCGCCATGGCTACACGAGTAAATTCGTAAATATCCGGTTGATTTTTTTTCAGCTCATCCAGATATTTTGCGGCACGGAACAGGAACATGCCGCTGTTCCAGCAATATTCGCCAGATTTGAGGTAACGTTCCGCTGTTGCCAGATCCGGTTTTTCCACAAATTCGTCTACCGCAAAACCGCCATCAGACAACGCTGCACCGGTTTTGATATACCCATAACCGGTTTCAGGGGCGCTCGGTATAATGCCAAATGTCACCAGTTTGCCTTTGTGGGCATAAGGCAACGCCTGCCGGATCGCCTGATGAAAATTCTCAGTTTTTTGGATCAGATGGTCCGCTGCCAGCACCAGCAACACACTGTCGGGGTCAGTCTTGATGCTCAGGTGAGCCGCCAGCGCAATCGCCGGCGCAGTATTGCGCCCAGCAGGCTCCAGAATAATGTTGCCTTCCAGTTGTTGTTGTTCACGCAGTTGTTCAGCAACCAGAAAGCGGTGCTCCTCGTTGCAAATGACCAACGGTCGCTGCTGCGTCAAAAACGGCGCACCCGTTAATCGCGCCAGCGTATTTTGCAACAGGCTATAGTGACTCTCATCGCCCAACGGCAAAAACTGTTTGGGGAATAATTCACGAGACAATGGCCATAGTCGGCTGCCGCTACCGCCAGCCATAATGACAGGAATAACGTTAGACATATCGCACCTTTAAATATGCGTCATACGTCGAGCCGCAGGTATAATAGTTCTCCTGCAGCTCGGATTATTTTGGGTATATTGGTGTCATTCCCGCCGACTAAACGGAAATAAACTCACCCCTTTGTATTAGACCTCAGGCGTTATCAGAAATAAGTCAACCTAATGCATCGACATATTTATTAATAATAACGAGTAGAAAAAAATTAACTACAGCGAGGGTGTTTGCCACGAAAAAAAGCCAGCATGGCAATTATTACAATTTTGAATCGCAGCTGAACAAATTGCTTCAACAACCGCCAGCCCAGGTGATAATACAAATGAAACTGAGGGTAACGACGTGCCGAAATAGCCAGGTCGATCAAGTTTTCCTCTATTCTGAATTCGCTTTCCTTTTTTTTCGAACGAGAAAGCTCATGCTCCAGATAACAACTACTTCTCAGTACAATTTTCTCACCGCACGCGCTCAAACGATGTATGCGCCGGAACACGCTGACATCAACGCCGTACAACGCATAGTTTTCATCAAACAGCGATAGACCATGCCGCTTAAAAACATCCCATAATCGGCGATGGATAATCAGCCCCGAACCGATAGAGAAAGCCGTTGCCGGGTCCAGATCCTGATAATTCAGTACAATTTCCCCCTCAGACACCGGATAATAGGTTTTATAATTAATGCTGGAAATAATCCGTGGACATTCAATATCCGCCTGACTATGCTCGACCTGAAACCAGAAAACCTCGTTAATGGTTGTATCATCATCAAGAATAACCCATCGTTCCACCTGCAAATTATTAGCAACAAACTGATTATATACCTGGCTCAATGGCTTATTTTCCAGACAATTTATCAACTCCACCTGCTCATAAATCGTTTTCAAATAAATAAAAAACTTATCTTCTTCAGATACACGAAACGGACCATTATTATGGATGGTCAGCTTGATATTTTTAAATGGATGCTGAATCAAAGTTTGTAATGTTGTGGATGACTCCAGTCCCTTGTTGTAGAGCACCACCAGAATAGCGTTCTTAATCATCACACCTCCTAAGTCATAAGGACCCATTTCCTTACAACTGGATTATAACTTCTGCAGAAAAATTATTTTCATTCAGGATAACACCCATCATGCTTTAGCTTACATATGTGTTAGTTGCGTGACTCTCCTTGCCCTGAAGGGCCAACACGTTACATTGCTCAACACGCAAGCCGGAATGTTCTACAACTTGAAAATGTTCTGCAACTCGAATACCTGGCGTATAAACATCAAAAAATTTTTATGCTTTTGAAAATTTCCTTCTTGAAAGGCGGGATACACCATGCCGAACTTCAGCATCTACTAAAAACATCATAACACCGTAAATAAAAACCCCAATAAAAACAGAGAATATCAGCCGATAGAGCATGTCAAGATGAGAAATAGAATACTGACTGAAAAAGAAAACCACTAATACCATCATTAGCGATGATATAAAAATTGGCATAACCTTCTTTATCAGAATCAACACGGAAAAATGTATGACATATCTTATAAAATATAAAACCGGGAAAAAATTAATAGCATTAGACAGAAAATAAAATTTAGAAAAGACAATAATTCCGTATTGAAATCCAACGATAAATGCAGATACCTGAAGTATCGTTGAAAAAACCCCCAAAAACATAAGAATATCCGTCCGCCCCCTGGACATAAAGATAGTTCCTGACGGATTCAGTATCGCCTGAATTATCGCTGTCGGTGCCAGCCAGACTAATATATCCGCCGTCAACCTCCATTTTTCACCAAAAACCAGAAATATAAATTCTTTATTCAAAACGGCCAAACCCAACATAAGCGGCATAACGAAAAACAGAATCCAATAGATAATCTTGTAATATACCTCCCGTATTTTTTCTGGGTCATCCTGATACTGACTCAAAATAGGAAACAGTGCTCTTGATATAACAAATGTTAAACTCTGCGTCGGAAAGAGCATAATTCTGTACGCAAGCGTATACGCCCCCAACACTGCTGCAGAAAGATAGTGACCGATAATCATACTATCTGCGTTACGGGAAAAGTAATTAATGAGATTAAACATGGTTAAATTGGAGCTAAATCCAAAAATCGACTTCAACTCTTCCTTATCCCAGATTTTATGCAATGAAGGTCGCCAATTTGAAGCCAACCATAATTGGACGGTAGACATGAGGTTCATACATAAAAGCTGGAAAACCAGACTCATCACGCCATATCCCAACATTGCTGTGATGATGGCAACAATAAAAGAAAGAAGAGATGAACTGATTTCTATCAATGCAACTTTTTTAAACTTTGATTGCCTCTCAAGCAACGCCAGATGCGCGGCTGAGCAGCTTCCTAATGGAAAACCTAAAGATATTAAGCAAAGTATAGTAACCAGCCGCTCCTGATGAAAAATATAAGCAAAAACGGGGGATGATATCATTACAAATGCTGCAACAAATATCCCCATGGATACATTCAACCAAAAAACAGCGTTAACCGTTCTATCACTCAATTCTTTTCGTTGAATGATTGCTGCCGATGTCCCCAGATCTCTTACCAGTACTGCCAGGTTCACCACCACCATCGCCATACCCATTATCCCATATTCATCAGGGGGAATAAGCCTGGCCAGAATAACCATACTTAGCAGTTGGACGAGTATTTTGAATCCCTGAGAACAACCTACCCATGTTGTATTTGACAAAATCCCCATATATCACTTCTTTTCAAAGGTTAATGACAGGAGGAGTCGGAGAACCTATCTGACTCAATACATGACTCAATGCCTGCATCCATAACGAGGGGGATATGCCATATTGCTTTATCTTCTTACATGACAATACCGAATACATCGGCCTACATGCCGGAGTGGGATACTGAGACGTAGTAATGGCAGTTAACTGAGGAATCTGATTCATCACACCCAGCTGTAGAGCACGATTAAAAATTATCTGTGCAAATTCAAACCATGACACTTCTTCATCACCACAAAAATGATACAAACCACCGTCACCCTGCTGCTGCAACAGGCAAATGATGGCACCCGCAATATCGCCGGCATAAGTAGGACAACCACGCTGATCGGCTACCACACCGAAACTATCCCGCTCCCGGCCTAGTCGCAGCATGGTTTTGACAAAGTTGTTGCCATATTCGCTAAACACCCAGGCGGTACGCACAATCTGCGCCGCCGGATTTACCTTCAGCACGGCGCGCTCGCCATCCAGCTTGGTCTGACCATACACGCCCAGCGGGTGAGTAACATCCGTTTCGCTATATGGCTGGGTCGCCGTACCATCGAACACATAGTCGGTAGAAACATGGATAAAACGAGCGCCCCGCTGGCGCGCCGCTCTGGCCAGATACTCCGGACCCGCAACATTGATGCGTGCCGCCAACTCCGGTTCTGATTCCGCTTTGTCCACAGCGGTATAGGCCGCCGCGTTAACAATCGCATCCGGCTGCCACGATGCCACTGTCGCCTGCACCTGCGCCTCGTCGGTGATATCCAGCGAGTCGCTGTCCGTTGCCAGTACTGACCATCCTTGCGGTAACCGATCCTGAAAGCAGCGCCCCAATTGACCATTAGCGCCGGTTAACAAGATTTTCATACCCATAACTCCTTAAATTTTTTACCTTTATTATCTTTTTCCGACAATAGAGGGGATGTAATCGGCCAATCGATGCCGACATCCGGGTCATTCCATAGCAGACAACCTTCGTGGGCCGGGTTGTAATAATCAGTGCACTTGTATTCAAAATCCGCCAATTCGGAGAGCACCACAAAACCATGCGCCAGACCGGGCGGAACCCAAAACTGTTTCTTATTTTCCTCCGACAGGATGACGCCTTCCCAGCGACCGTAGGTTGGGGAGTCAGTGCGAATGTCTACCACGACATCGAACACCTCACCGCGCACCACACGCACCAGCTTGCCCTGCGGATTGACTGTCTGAAAATGTAAGCCACGCAGTACGCCTCTGGCCGAGCGGGAATGGTTGTCCTGCACAAAGTCGAGATCGATATCCAGCATCTTCTGATAGCGATTTTTCTCAAACGTTTCCATAAAAAAGCCTCTGGTATCACCAAAGACTTTTGGCTCAATAACTTTTACGCCCTGAATAGCAGTATCACGAACTTGCATGTTCTATCCCTGTCAGTAACTGAGCCAGATACTGGCCGTAATGAGTCTTGGCGAGATAACGCGCTTCATCCGCCACCTGTTCATGGGTCAGCCAACCGTTGCGAAAGGCGATTTCCTCCAGGCAGGCCACCTTGAATCCCTGCCGCTTCTCAATAGTGCTGATGAATTGAGACGCTTCCAGCAGGCTGTCATGGGTACCGGTATCCAGCCAGGCAAAGCCGCGTCCCAGTACTTCCACGTTCAGATTGCCCTGCTGAAGATACATTTCGTTGATCGTGGTGATTTCAAGTTCACCGCGCGATGAGGGTTTAACCTGTTTCGCCATTTCCACCACATGACGGTCATAAAAATAGAGTCCGGTTACCGCCCAGTTAGACTTCGGTTTGCTGGGTTTTTCCTCCAGCGAAACAGCCTGATTATTTTCGTCAAACTCCACTACGCCGAAACGTTCAGGGTCCATGACCTGATAACCGAACACGGTGGCACCTTCAGTGCGAGCGGCAACCTTCTCCAGTTTCTTGCCAAAGCTCTGCCCAAAGAAGATGTTGTCGCCCAGCACCAGCGCGCAGGGGTCACCGCTGATAAAGGTTTCGCCAATCAGAAACGCTTGCGCCAAACCATCCGGCGACGGTTGTTCGGCATAACAGAGATTGATACCGAACCGACTACCGTTGCCCAGTAATCGACGATAAGCGGATAAATCCGCTGGTGTGGAGATAATCAGAATGTCCCGAATACCGGCCAGCATCAGTACCGAAATCGGATAATAAATCATTGGCTTATCGTAAACGGACAACAGTTGCTTCGATACCCCGCGGGTAATCGGATAGAGCCGCGTTCCGGAACCACCAGCCAGTACAATGCCTTTCATTGAACTTTCCTTAACGAGAAGACGATTAAAGGGGCAAACCTAAGCGTTCACCGGTATAGGAACCATCTTTAACGCTGCGCCACCACGCCTCGTTCGCCAGATACCAGATCACCGTTTTGCGAATTCCGGATTCGAAGGTTTCCTGTGGTTTCCAGCCCAGTTCGCGGTAGATTTTCGACGCATCAATCGCGTATCGCAGGTCGTGACCCGGCCTATCAGTCACATGGGTGATAAGCTCAGCGTAGTGGCGGATGCCCGCCGGTTTCTCAGGCCGCAGTTCATCGAGCAACGAGCAGATAGTTTGCACCACCTCAATATTTTTCCGCTCGTTGTGCCCACCGATGTTGTAGGTTTCGCCTACCTCACCGGTGGTCACAACGGTATAGAGCGCCCGTGCATGATCTTCGACGTATAGCCAATCGCGGATCTGGTTGCCCTTGCCGTAAACCGGCAACGGTTTGCCTTCCAGCGCGTTGAGGATCATCAGCGGGATCAGTTTTTCCGGGAAGTGATACGGGCCATAGTTGTTGGAACAGTTGGTCACCAGCGTCGGCAGACCGTAAGTCCGAAGCCAGGCACGCACCAGATGATCACTGGCGGCTTTGGAGGCGGAGTATGGGCTGCTGGGTGCGTACGGCGTGGTTTCCGTAAATAAATCGTCCGTGCCGTGCAGGTCGCCATACACTTCATCCGTCGAGATATGATGAAAGCGGAACGCCGTCCTGCGCGTCTCCGGCAATGTTGACCAGTACTGCCGCGCCGCCTCCAGCAGGGTGTATGTCCCAGTAATATTGGTTTCAATAAAAGCGGAGGGACCATCGATAGAACGATCAACATGGCTTTCCGCCGCCAGATGCATGACCGCATCCGGCTGAAAAACCCTAAACACCCGATCCAGCGCATCCCGGTCACAGATGTTGACTTTCTCAAACAAAAAGCGGGGATCAGAGGCTATGTCTCTCAGCGACACCAGATTACCGGCATAGGTCAGACTGTCCGCCACCATTACCCGATCCTGGGTATGCTGAATGATGTGGCGCACCACAGCTGAACCAATGAATCCAGCCCCACCCGTTACAAGAATATTCATGAATAATGACCTTTCCAGAAATGAGTTAATACGCAGACTTGCCTACAAATCCTTTGAAAATTGTCAGAAAGATGATTTTGATATCCAGCCAGACACTCCAGTTTTCGATATAGAAAAGATCACACTCCACACGCTTTTCCATCTTCTCCAGTGTGTCGGTTTCACCACGCCAGCCGTTGATTTGTGCCCAGCCGGTAATGCCTGGCTTCATTTTGTGCCGCAACATGTAGCCCTTGATCAGCTTGCGATACTGTTCGTTGTGCGCCACCGCATGTGGACGTGGCCCGACAATCGACATTTCGCCACGGATGACGTTGAAGAACTGTGGCAACTCGTCCAGCGAAGTACGGCGTAAAAATGCCCCCACCGGCGTGATACGCTTATCGCCCTTACGGGCCTGAATGACGGTGTCACCGTTTTCCATCACCGTCATACTGCGAAATTTCCACACTTCTATCGCTTTGCCATCTATGCCGTAACGCGTCTGCCGGAAAATCACCGGCCCAGGCGAGGTCAGTTTGACCATCAGCGCAATACCCAATAGCAGCGGGGAAATAAGCACAACAATCATCGACGCTGTGACGATATCTTCCAGCCGCTTTAGCAGGCAGTTCACGCCGCTCATCGGCGAGTCATACAATGACACCACCGGAATGCCGTTGATGATGTCGCTACGCGATTGCAACACATTGAACGCCAGAATATCGGGCACCAACATCACGGTGCAGGTGGTATCCGCCAATTCCGACATCAGATAGTTGATAAGCTCCGCCTCCTGCAATGAGAGCGCGATATAAATCTTGTCCATTTCCCCTTTATGCGCCCGTTGAATCAGCTCTTCTACATTCCCCAGACAGCGCACGCCATTACGCTCATAGCTGTATTGAAACTGGCTGTTTTCGGAAAAATACCCAATGATATTCAGCCCCAGCCAGGGTGCCCGGTTAATGCTTTGCGCCAGATAAGGCCCGGCAGGTTGCGTGCCGATAAACGCCACGTTGACCGTGTTGTAACCCAGCTTGCGCAGATAATAGGTAATACCCCGAATCAGGGTGCGTGATATCACAAACCCCACTACGGTCAATAAAAACCAGACCGCGTGAAAATGGTAACCAATATATTGATTCGGTACTAAAGACAGAATACCGGCACCGAATGTGATACTGAGTCCCCAATTAATAATCAGCGTGCGAATTTCAGTATAAAGCCCTACGCCACGCCATGAGCGATAAAAATGGGTAAACCCCGCCAGCAATTGAAAAACAGAAAAGCTAATCAAGGCAATCAAATAAGACGACATTGATATGTCTTTTCTTGTCACCAGACACGCTAACACCACGCCAACAAATATTACAGCCATGTCAGAAAAACGCTGTAATACTGAAACCAGAGAGGGAATTGCATAAACTACATTTTCTTTTTTCCTGACCATAGTCGTTCACCTGTACGAGTAGAAGTTATTGCCAGAATCTTTTATGCATACTCAGTTTTCTGATTAAACCATGAGGTATTTTTCGATAATTCTGCCCCAGCTTATATCCTGCAATTTTCAGGGTATTGTGCACACAAGCACGAGGTATCCACAGATAGTGATTCTCCTTCATCAAATAACGCAGCTCTGAAAAAATAAATCGCATTCCTTCGCCGCCCGCGCTGCCAAATTCCTCCCTAATCCATTGTTCATCGTGATGAAATACACCGATATCAAAATAACGCTTAAACTCTTCCATCGGCGTGTAATTATGTGAGTGTTTAACCGCTGCCTGCGCCACATAGGCCACCCGGTATCCGGCCAATACCGCCTGAGCCGCCAGATACATATCCTCACTGAGAATGGTGTTGGACGGGAAGCCGCCCAGTTGATGGAATACCGTCTTCCTGTAGGCCGCAAACGAGTTCGAGTTAAACACCGTCTTGATGCCATAGTGCGACTTATCCATCAGCCCCATAACATGACTGCGGGTGCTGTAGTTGAAGCGGCGCGCATGACGGGCCAGCGGATTAGCATCGTCATGCGGCAACTGGCGGCCATAGGCAACGGCTACCCTACCGTCGTCAAATGTCAATAACATCTCACGAATGAAATGGTGCTGAGGAATGGCATCCTGGGTCAGGAATATCACCACATCGCCACGACTCATTTCCACACCGAGATTGCGCGTACTGCCGTGATTAAATTCGGCAGGGGTAATCGTGTGACAACGAAAACCGTATCGGGCAGCCACGTCACGCGAGTTATCTCGCGAGGACGAATCAATCACCAGCACCTGCTGGGATGAGAGTTTCTCAGCCGTCAAACAGGCATGAAGCGCTGCCGCACTCTTTTCCCAGATATCTCCGCCGTTATAAACCGGAATCACAAAATTGACTTTCATATCGATTCTCTTGCACACCTGAAAAGTGAAAAGCAGCTGTCGATTTGGTTACACCGCGCGTTGGCCTCAGTGTTCCAGTACACGTAACGTTTCAGATGCACAGCGCTTCCATGTCAGCGATTGAGCAAACGCTTTACCTTTTTCCCTCATCCCAGCCGGTCCCTGATCGGTGACCAGTTGATAAATACCTTCGGTGATAGACTCCACCGACAGTGGGTCAACCAGAATCGCCCGCTGCTCACACAACTCCTTCATTGATGTGGTGTTGCTGGTCAGCACCGGCAGCCCGTAGCACATCGCCTCCAGTGGCGGCAATCCGAACCCTTCATACATGGAGGGGTAGCAAAAACCCTGCGCATGTTGGTATAAATTCACCAGCTCCTTATCACTGACGTGGCCGGTAAACATCACCGCGTCGTTGTCGGCTCGCGCCTTTGCACCATCGTCTGCGAAGACCCGCGATACCCCTTTCTTACCAACAATCACCAGTCGAATGTCGCTATTGCACTCCTGCCTGAAACGCAGAAATGCCTTAATTAATCGGGGAATGTTCTTACGCGGTTCCAACGACCCCACCGACAGTAAATATGCGCCGTCCACCATCGGTGTGCTTTTCTCCGAAACATCGGGGTCAGCCGGTGGGTGTAGTACATCCACACCGTTGTAAATCACTGAAATTTTGCTCTCCGGCACCCGTAAATGGTGCATGATGCGTTCTCTGGAAAACTCAGAAATGGTGATAATATGCTCCACTTTTTTTGCCAGTCGCGGCTGCATAAATTGATACCAGGCAACAAACTGCTTATTCAGCCATTCAGGATGGTCAAACGGTACGGTATCGTGAATAGTGACAATTTGCTTTTTAATTAATAATGGCCCGGTATTGCAGGGGGACCATAATACTTCTTTAGAGGCTATTTTTTGTGGCAGAGAAAGTTGCTCCCACAAATGTCCTTTTATGCCATAAATAATATTATCAGGCTGTATTGAGGTCACTTTAATACCAGCACTGGAAATATAGTCGATGATTTTTCTGGTATAGCGCTGCACGCCGGTAGTATGCCCCAGCAAATTACGTGTATTCACATACATTAATAACATCCCCTTCCGGTTACGCCGAATGGCGTAATCGTTGAAATATAGATAAAGTGATTGTTTTCAGACTCCCTATCCAAAAACCAGCCAATCAGAATGTATACTCGTCATACTTCAAGTTGCAGGAAGGCGGCAAGAGAGTGAATCCCGATGAGCTTACTCTAGTAAGTGATTCGGGTGGGCGAACGCAGCCAACACACCTGCAACTTGAAGTATGACGGGTATATATCATTTATTCTTTCCCTGTGGCGGGAGATAAATTTTTCCGACAGCATTCAGACATGGAAATATCCATATAAACCTTTTCGAATTCTCCAACAATGGCATCCGGCGTAAAGGCATTGACTATTTCTGGAGAAAGGGGTTCCACCTTTTTATTGATAACCTCTTCAAACGCGCACTCTTCCATAAAATAGATATTTGGCAGCAAGGTGGATAATTCGCTGACAGCGCCCATGCGGTTAGTCAGTACAATCTTTCCATAAAAGACACTTTCCACGACTACCCGGCCAAACGGCTCATGCCATTTCACCGGCAACACCACAATATCCACCTGTTGCATGAACGCTTCCATGTTGATAAACCCCAGCAGCTTCACACCACTGCGCCGAGCTTCCTCTACCAGCGGATTACCCGGTGCGATGCGTCCCGCAGCACAAAAGACATAGTCTGGATGACGACGGTAATGCCGGGCCAGCAAGCAAAACTCGTCAAATCCCTTATCCTCAGACAGCTTACCGATAAAGCCGATACGCCATTGCCTTCTGGTTACCCCACCAGCGTTATCAGAATCAGGCCGCTGAGCGGCGGGCAGTACAATGTCATAAATAAACGACTGATGTACGCCAGGGAAAAAACCCGCCTTATGATGACGTTCCAGAATAAACCGACTGATGCCAACATAGCCGTCTACCAGGCGACTGTAGCGCTTTTTTAACCAGGACTGCAGATGAACATCAGTGGCGTCTGGATCTTGATTCCGACCTCGTCTAAACAAGGTTGTATTAGGGTGAAACAGGTAATAATCCCGACTGGTATGTAGAATTTTTACCCCACAGGCTTTCGCCGCCGACCAGGCCGACACAGAGAATCCGGCAATATTATTGGTGTGTACTACATCAGGCGCAAAGTCCCGAATCACCGCCATCACGGTATTACGCATGTCGGTGTTGTAATAATCTTTCAGATGCCAGCGAAGCTTCTGGTAGAAAGACTTTTTTTCCCCATCAAATGGCCAGTAACAGTTCGCCAGCGGCACATAGCACACGGCAACACCGTTAATCACCTTTTCACTACGCTCTCTTTCCGGCGTCAGACACAATACCTGCACCTGATGATGTCGCCGGACCAGCGCCTCTGCCATGAGTTGCACGGATACTTCGGCACCGCCCACTTTGTACGGATGATACAACGTGTTAATAATCAAAATTCGCATATGAGAGTTGTCCATGACGAATACGGAATGTCGTGTTCTGCCATAAAATGGCATGGTCGCCATGTCCGTAGTAAATAGTGATGATGGATAGAGATAGAGTAACCCAGAGCTACAAAACAGCCTGGCAAGGGCAACGTCCTTGATAACGGCACGATGATTTCCCGTGCAGCTTTATGCGCTTCCTTACTTTCGGCAATCTATCGACAGAGACAGCGGTGTGCATCTTGTCCATCGTTATTTGTCAGTCAACCAGGGACTAATCGCCATAATGCGAAATCCGCCAGCACGTTCTATCAGGCACCAAGCACGTTGCGGTAAGCCTGTTCATATTTCTGCGCAATCCAACTGGGTGTGAAATGCGCCAGCATGTCAGGGCCAATCGGTTTGGGGCAAAGTGGTTTGGCGTTCTTTATCACCTTGTCCACCGAGGTTTCCTCCATGAAATAGATATTCGGCAGCAGAGACGCCAGTTCACCAACACCCCCCATCCGGTTGGTCAACACCACTTTTCCATGAAATATGCTTTCTACCACCACCCGCCCAAATGGCTCATGCCATTTCACCGGAAGCACCACCACATCCACCTGTCGCATGAATTCTCCAGGGCTGGCAAATCCCAGCAATGTCACACCGCACTGCCGCGCTTCACTCACCAGTGGATTATCCTCTGTAACACGCCCCGCAGCATAAAAGGCATAGCCGGATCGGTTACGGTAATGCCGTGCCAGCGCGCAAAAGTCATCGAACCCTTTCTCTGGCGAAAGCTTGCCGATAAAACCTATCCGCCGGAGATTATCAGCTCCAGCCGTCCCGCTTTCCCCAACACGCTCTACTGCCGGCACCGTGTTATAAATAAATGAATGGTGCGCATTGGGGAAAAAACCGGCTTTTCGATGCATATCGCAAATGAACTGACTAATACCGACATAGCCATCGACCAGACAACTCAACCGTTTTTTCATCACCGACATCATACGAATAGCCGTTGCATCAGGGTCCTGATTCTGCCCTTCAGAAAACAGGGTCGCATTATGGTGAAACAGGTAGTAATCCCGGCTGGTGTGCAGAATTTTCACCCCACACGCTTTTGCCGCCGACCAGACCGACACGGAAAATCCGGCGATATTGTTGGTGTGCACGATATCAGGCGAAAATGCCAGAATTTCGTCCATCACCGCCATGCGCATGTCGCGGTTATAGTAATCCTTTATGTGCCAACAAATTTTCTGAGCGCAAGAGCGCGGTTGTCCGTCAAACGGCCAGTAACGATTCGCCAACGGCAGATAGCACACCGATACACCGTTAATAACCTGCTCACTACGCTGTGGGTCGGGCGTCAGGCACAGTACCTGTACCTGATGCCCACGTTGCGCCAGCGTTTCAGCCAATAGCTGGACCGAAACTTCAGCGCCACCCACTTTATGAGGATGATATAAGGTATTGATAATCATGATTTTCATATTAGCTATCCTTGTATTTAATCCCTTTCTTTCAGAACCCACTTTCGCCTCCACGAAATAGGCTAACGGCCCTTCCTGGGGCGAGAGATAACTGTCAGGCACTCCTCCATAAAGCTATCCAATACAGCTACTGTCTTCTCTTGTTATGCGATACGCGCAGGCTCTTCTCATTTAACACGCGGTTTTTCACCTTCCGCCCTGTTACTACCTTGATGAAGCGTACCGGTGTGTTCTGCCATGACGTGTCTCGCCATCATGATGTGCAACACCCGCTAGTTTTTATCCGCGCCGTAAGAATATTGATATGAATCATAACCATAACTGTAGTAACTCAACGCCCGACGGATCACCGCATTCAGGATCACTCCCTTTATCGGCGCGCCATTCTGTTCAAAGCGTCGGATGCTGATCTCCACTTCTTTCGGCGTATTGGTTTCAAACCGCGCCACCAGCAGCGATGTGCCCGCCTGTCGGCCAATGATCGCGGCATCGGTCACAGCCAGAATTGGCGGCGTATCCAGCAGCACGATATCGAATTGCTGAGTAGCCCAGTCGATAAAAGCGGTAAAGTTGCCGTGCATCAGCAGTTCTGATGGATTGGGCGGAATCTGTCCGCGCGGGATAAAAAACAGGTTTTTCACCGCCGTGGTTCGCAACGCCTGCTGCGCGTCAATTTGCCCGGACAGCACATCAGATAGCCCGTTTTCAGGCGTCACTCCCATCAAATGATGGGCATACCCCTTGCGCATATCACAATCGACTATCAATACCCGTTGCCCGGCCTGAGCAATCACTGCGCCCAGGTTGACGCTAATAAAGGATTTGCCGATCCCCGGACTGGCGCCGGAAATCATCAGGACATTGTTTTTCGCTTCCATCATTGCGAAATGCAAGCTGGTGCGCAGACTGCGGATAGCCTCAAGCGCCATATCGGCTGGGTTACCTACCGCCAGCAGCGAATCAGAACGCGCGTTGCGTTTGCGGTTCCTGCCGACAAATTCGCGGTCTTTCTTCTGTTGCCATTCCGACAACGGTACGCTGGCATAGACATTAATACCGCGTTCTTCCAACTGTTCCGGGCTTTCAATGCCCTGGTGCAACAGGGTTTTCAATAGCACGAACGCGATAGCCGCCACACCGCCAAGAATAGTTGCCAACACAATCACCAACGCTTTCTTCGGCTTAACCGGTTTTAACTGCACGACAGCCGGATCAATAATGCGAACATTACCGATGGTGCTGGCCTTGTTGATGCTTAATTCCTGCTGCTTATTCATCAACTGGACATACACTTCCTGTCCGACATCCACATCCCGCGTCAGTCGCACAATTTCCTGCTGCGTTTTCGGCATACTGCTGATACGTCGGTTCAGATTGTCCCGCTCTTTTTCCAGCGTGACGCGTTTTTCCAGCAATGATCGGTAGGCAGGATGTTCGCGGGTATACAGCTTGGAGATTTCCGCTTCGCGGAACGTCAGTTGGTTAAGCTGAGACTCGACATCCACCATGGTGTCTAGCACCGACTTGGCCTCCAGCGACAAATCCACCGAATCTTTCTGCTGACGATACTTGTTAAGTTTGTCTTCCGCCGTTTCCAACGATGCTCGCACCAACGGCAGCTGTTCTTTCAGAAATGCCAGACTCCTGGCCGCCTCTTCCGACTTTCTGTCCACATTCTGTTGCAGATAGTTATTGCTGATACTCGCCAACGTTTTTCTCACCAGATTGGGATCGCTCCCTTCCAGCGTCAGTTGCAGTACGCCGGTATCTTTGCCTTTATCCATAACGGTCAAATTGTCCTGGATATCGTTGATAGCGGTCAGCATGTTCTTTTTAGTGACCGAAAATACCGTTCCCGGCGTAGCCGTGGTGTCACTGACCAGCAGGCTAAAACCACCATGAGACTCCAGTTGCCCGATATGACCGATAAAGTCCGCATCTTTACCGGCGATAAATCGGTAGGTCCCCCCTTCCTGGATAGTCACGGTCATTTTTTCATCCAGCCAGCTGTTTGGCACCGACAGCCGGGACAACGCGATTTGGGCGGGTTCTTCATCCTTTAATTCATCCCTTAACCGAGCGATACCTTTGCCCACTATCGGGAAATACTTCTGCTCGACCATGATTTCCAGCCCCAAATCCTGTACCGTTTTGCCCACTACCATTCGGGAACGGAGCAGCTCGACTTCTGGAGCGGATTGCGGCTTGCTATCCGGCAAGACTTTGGAAATATCGTTCATCAACGAATCGCTGATGTTTTGTTCTACCTGCACCATCGCATCTGCCTGATATACCGGCGTTGCCAGCAACGCATACAGAATACCCAGCATGGTGAAGATGGCGGTGATGCTGATAATCAGCCAGCGGTGGTCCAACACGGTTCCCAGCAAACGACCCAGGTCAATTTCATCCGCCTTGCCCGCTTCGGTTTTTTTCACGGTAATTCTCTCTGACATCGTAATCCCTGACTGGTTAACGGCTCAGCGCCTGCGCCCACTTGCGGGCAGATTGTTCAAGTTGGGTGTAAACAAACTCAAAGGCTTCCCGGCTTTTGCGGTACGGGTCAGAAATCTCCTGCTGGTTAAACCAGTGCCCGAACAGCAGTGTTTTCCCACGCACTTCCGGTGCAACGCGGCACACCGCATCGATGTGCTCTTTTTCCATCACCAGAATCAAGTCGTAGTGCCGACACAGCGATCTGGTCAGTTGACGCGCAATATGCCCGTCCAGCGACAAACCGTGGTCGGTGGCTACCAGGCTGGCCATTTCATCAGCCGGTTTTCCTTCCATCGCCCGCCAGCCAGCCGATGCCACCGTTTTCTCTGGCAGAACCTGCTTCAGCAAGCGCTCACCGGTCGGCGAACGGCAAATATTGCCCTCACAAATGACAAGGATACTGTTGAACATCGTCACATCCCCCACTACGACTAAGGCCAGGTACGAACGCGCAGGCTGCCTTCGCTCAGTTCATTAAACCCACTGATGGTCGGTACCAGTTGCGAAATCAGGCGGTTCCAGCGCGCTACCGGCGCAGAGGTGACATACACCACGTCATAGGGTTGCAACGGGAAATCCGATCCCATCACCAATGCGGTGGCGTCTTTCGTATTGAGTTGATAGATGTTGGCCAGTTTCGGTCCTTGCTTACCGCGCAGAGGACGAATGACAAATACGCCTGTGGCATCAGCCACCATTTGGTTAATCCCTTCTGCGCTGCCCAACGCTTCAGCCAACGTCATACCGCTGCGATCCATCCGGAGGGTGGACTGCTTATTCACTTCCCCCATCACAAATACTTTCAGATCATCGTTGCGCGGAATGAACAGAATATCGCCGGGGTACAGCAACCGGTTCTGAGACAGGTCGCCGTTCTGCATCAACGCCTGTAGAGAAATCCGCTCATCTTTGCCGTTATGCGTCAGCACCAGATTGCGCCAGTCAGCGAGTTCACTCAGCCCACCGGCATTGTTGATAGCATCCATAATGGTCAAAGGCACGTTGGTGATGGGCTGCTGACCAGAATGCATCACTTCCCCAGTCACATAGGCTTTCTGTGAACGAAACGCAGCGATACTCACTTCCACCTGCGGCGATTCGATATACTGCGCCAGCCGGTGCATGAGTTCGTCGCGCACCTCGGTGAGGGTTTTATCCACGACGCGCATCTTGCCGATATAGGGATAAAAAATAGTGCCATCAGAGTGAACCCAGTTACCGGTGTCGGCGGCGGTGCGGTAAGTCCCTGCCGGCGTGGTCAACTCCGGATGATCCCAGACGGTAACCATCAGTACATCGCCGATACCGATATGGTATTCGTAGCGTTTCAGTTCCTCTTCCAGTGCAAGATTAGTTTGGGCAATTGCTGGTCGAGGGCGCATTTTCTCTATCAGAAACGGAGTAATGGGGTAAATATTAACCAGCTTGTTGATATTGAAATCATCATCTGGTTGTTCTACGACCTCTTTTCCACTGGTAGAAAGGTGCGTACCTGGCACTAGCGTACAACCCGCCAGGAATGTCGCCGACAACATCAGCGGTATAACTTTCAGTGTTGGTTTTAACATCCGTCATGCCATCGCTTTTTAGTAAAGTGAGAAACAAAAGAACAGTCTTGCTTGACCGATACCCCATTAGATGGGCAGGCACTGCTCGTTAATGGGTTGCTCGATAAAGATTTGAGTAGAAATGTTTTCACCCGCCCTAAAATCTAACGACTTATAGCTACCCTCCCCCGCCCTCATCAGATGACGGTTCAGAATGAAATAATCCGTTGTTTCAGATAGCAAACTGCTGGCAGAGCACAACTTGCTGTCTGCGCTCTGATGCGGGACAACGCCAAATACGCATAAGCCATGAGGCTATTTTTTGGTCTGGATAAGGGAGAAAAAGCGTCAGCATCGATCGGTTGAGTACAACCTGTTTCGTCAGGCTGAGCGGTCACATCGCTGTAGGTAGAATAAGAAGGCACGAGCGCAGACAATGCGTCGGCCTGGGGAAATGTTGCTAATTGTATCTGCGGTATGAACTGTAGTGTCAGGTTTAACATCCTTACGCCATCGCCTTTCAATCAAGTGAGTAACAGACAGCCCACACATCAGAAGTTCACGGTGGACCCACCGACATTGTTGCCATCTCGCCCATAGCCAGACAGGCGGCAGCACCTGCTCTGTGGCGGCTAAACGGTTTCAATGCCCTGAAGGCATCGCCTGAAACACCAGCTTGTGCTGTTGGGTAAATCGACTCAGGTACGCTACCGCCCTTGGCTTGTAGCTACCAACTCGCTGTCCCATTTTTGTTCCAGACTCGCCCAGCTATTGCTGTGACTCGTCATTAACTGATTCGTAAAGATGACCCGCAAAAACATTAACAAATCTAATGATTTGGGTTGGATATTTTTAAAGTTATGTCAATATCGCCACCCCGGAGAGTAGTAAAAAATATTTGCTTATAACAAGACAAATATCTTTCTGACGTTTCTTTTCGGAAAAAGACTAATCCCCCATGTTGTAATCATTATGAAAAACAATGTTTATTTATAAATAAAACATAAACTTGAATTAATAGGGAATGTCT
>NZ_JAAVXH010000038.1:0-2980 GCF_012273755.1 Dickeya sp. CFBP 2040 | reverse complement strand
ATTTATTAATTACTGATGTGCTTATCACGTCATGAATGATTTTTGGAAACAGATTGTGAATTTGAAATAATCTACATATGACATATAATATACCATATGTATATATTTTTGGATTGGTTGAATATGAATAATTTTTTTGAAAACCCATTTAAAACGATTCCATTAGACAAGCAGACAACAAACCCTAACATTATTGTTGGGCGTTATAGTTACTACTCCGGTTATTATCACGATCATGATTTTAACGAGTGTGCGCGTTATCTTATTCCTGATGAAGGTGTAGATAAATTAATTATCGGCAGTTTTTGTTCTATTGGTTCTGGTGCTGCGTTTATCATGTCTGGTAATCAAGGGCATAGACCGGACTGGATCAGTACCTTTCCCTTTTACTGGGTACCTGATACAACAGAATTTGAGGCGGCCAATAATGGTTATGTTCCATCTGGTGATACTATAATTGGGAATGACGTCTGGATCGGTTCCGAAGCTATTATAATGCCTGGTGTAAAAGTTGGGGATGGTGCTGTAATAGGAACCAGAGCTCTGGTCACACGGGATGTTGAACCTTACTCCATCGTCGGAGGTAATCCAGCAAAAATCATTCGGAAACGTTTTGATGATAGGCATATATCAATGCTTATCGAAATGAAATGGTGGGATTGGTCGGAAGAACAGTTAAAAGCTATGATGCATTTTTTAACATCTGGAGATATTGATGGTCTTTACCAGCAATGGAAAAATTTCTGATAGATAAAATAACTTCTTTGAGATTTTTTTATGCATCATTTTCATGTTGATAAGTTAGCTGTAATAATTTCGAGTCTGATTGATGTTGATTAAAACAGTAAAACTGCTTGTGGTACATAATCAACGACCAGACACGGTTTGGCGTAGATCAGAAAAAATATCGGCTCGTTATTGTCCCCATTTAAATAGATAATTTTCTACGTTTTGTATTCGGTAGTTAAAAATCCATTGAGATATGAGAAAGTGTTCAGCTGTGTTCAGGTAGAAGGCCAACTGCTGGGTTTTACATACAAAAAAGTCCGCCTGAGCGAACCTTTTTTACACTGTTTTTATGCAGGATAAAATTAAAACATATGTTTAGTTATTTGATTTTGTTTAAATCTGGCGGTGAGGGAGGGATTCGAACCCTCGATACGTTTTCACGTATACACACTTTCCAGGCGTGCTCCTTCAGCCACTCGGACACCTCACCGGGTCGTCGCCATCAGGGGCAACGAGGCGCTACTGTAGGGAAAATCCACTGCAGCGTCAACACACTTCTTTCATAAAAACGTGTGTTTAGCTAAACCTGGCGCAATTTGCTGCTTTACTCGCCAGCTAACATCATCAGCCCATGTTACCCATATATTGTCATGCTATATAGCTTATATGTTTAAATTTTGTTGATTTGTGGTTGCCACTTTGATGTCTCGGCTGTGTTGGTGCGGGATAAATGGTATGCTTGCTTATCAATGCCGAGTCAGGAGAAACCATGTATCCCGTTGATTTACACATGCACACTGTCGCCAGTACCCACGCCTATAGCACCCTGCATGACTATGTGGCTGAAGCCAAAATCAAACAGATTCGTTTGTTTGCCATTACCGATCATGGCCCGGATATGGCAGATGCACCGCATTACTGGCATTTTATTAATATGCGTGTCTGGCCAAGGGTAGTGGACGGCATCGGTATCTTGCGTGGCATTGAAGCCAACATTAAGAATCTGGCAGGTGATATTGACTGTACTGGGCCGATGCTGGATTGCATGGATTTGGTTATCGCTGGTTTCCATGAACCGGTGTTTCCTCCGGCTGATCGTGATACCCATACCGAAGCGATGATTGCGGCAATGGCACAAGGTTCGGTGCACATCATCAGCCATCCCGGAAATCCGAAATTCCCGATTGATATCCACGCAGTTGCGCAAGCCGCAGCCAAATACAACGTGGCGCTGGAGCTGAATAATTCGTCTTTTACTCATTCCCGTAAAGGCAGCGAGCCGAATTGCCGTGCGGTGGCCGAAGCCGTGCGTGAGGCTGGCGGTTATCTGGCGCTGGGGTCAGATTCGCATGTCGCCTGGTCGCTCGGCGAGTTTCCACATTGTGACCGTATCCTAAGAGACGTTGATTTTCCGCAGGATCGCGTGTTGAATGTCAGCCCTCGCCGGGTGCTGGATTTTCTGGAACTGCGCGGGAAACCCGCAATCCCAGAATTTGCGGATTTGTGACGTTGTCACTTAATTGCGCTGTCATGTCTTTTACAGGTTGATGAGATGAATGAATTTTCCGTGGTGTGCCGTATTCTCGGCACGCTGTTTAACCGTTCGCCGCAGGACCCGTTGCTGGCACCGTTGTTTAATCTGATTGAGCAAGGCAAGCTGGCGCAGCAATGGCCGCTGGCGCAAGACGAGCTGATGGCTCGCTGGCAGCGCAGTATCGATTTACCGGCGATGAGCGCTGATTATGAGGCCTTGTTCGGTGCACAACCGTCGGTGTCGCCATGGCGTTCTGGTTGGGAGCCGACTGCTCAGGAAACTGAAGTCCGTGCATTTTTGCAACAGCGCGGTATGCCGTTGGGTGAGGGACCGGTGGATCACTTTGGCGCTTTACTGCTTGCGGCATCCTGGCTGGAAGATCAGGCGCAGGAAGATGAAACTGCGGCGCAGTCGGCGTTTTTCGATAGCTATTTGTTGCCGTGGAGTGATCGCTTTCTGGGCAAGGTAGAAAGTCATGCCACCACCGCATTTTATCGTACGCTGGCGATCATTTGCCGTGAAGCGCTGGAAGCAATGCGGGACGAACTGGCAGAAGCGGAAGATGACGAGGTAGCTGAAGAGTGAAAAAACAGGTGGCGAACGCCTAATGCCGATCGTTTAAGGATCGGTTGACCGATCCGGTGGCTGATGTAAAAAGGGTTCATGTCTTCACATGGACCGAGAGCGTTCAGAATTCTGTGTCACGTTAAAAATTCT
>NZ_JAAVXH010000037.1:0-589 GCF_012273755.1 Dickeya sp. CFBP 2040 | reverse complement strand
TTCAGCATCTTCAAGGATAAGCGGAACGGCACGACGAACTCTTGAGACTGCCGCACCGAGTGTTATTCCCCGATCAAGCAGTAGCCCTCGGATTTGACAGACTGTCGCGGTGCGGTGATTGACAATACGCTGTCTTGCACGGTGCAGAGCCTGAATATCCTGCTGCTCAGGGCTTTTCGGTGGAACAAACTGCATTGTAGGTTGCATCAGAGCCACAGCTATCGCCTGCGCATCATTACCGTCATTTTTTTGCCCACGGACAAAAGGTTTTACATACTGAGGGCTAATGACTTTTACTTTATGTCCCAGTTTTTCAAACTCACGTTGCCAGTAAAATGCCCCAGTAGATGCTTCGACACCAATCAGACATGCCGGAATATTCGCCACCATCTGGAGTAATTCTTTTCGTCCAGTGCGTTTTGTATAAACCGGCTTACCGGCCTGGTTTAATCCGCAGAGCTGAAAGATATTTTTAGCCAGATCAATACCCAGAAATACGATATTCATGATGATTTTCCTGTTGAGCATATTTCGTACAGTTAACCGCAGCGGGAGGAGGTAGTCCATCCCATTAACTGGAAAGCAAAGT
>NZ_JAAVXH010000036.1:0-209 GCF_012273755.1 Dickeya sp. CFBP 2040 | reverse complement strand
TAATTTATGTATTCCAAAGCTGAGCGCCTTCGCGCTATTGAGCTCTATTTTAAATTCGGCAGAAAGATCACCTCTGTTATTCGTGAACTGGGCTACCCCACAGAACGCAACCTCCGGCGATGGGTACAGGCATGGGAAGCCAGCAGTGGCGATATCAGTTGCCTGCCCCGCAAAGAGCGCTACTCTGATGCGCAGAAACAGGCCGCCGT
>NZ_JAAVXH010000035.1:0-506 GCF_012273755.1 Dickeya sp. CFBP 2040 | reverse complement strand
GACACCAGAAACTGCGAAAGGTATTACTTGAATGAACTTTCCTTCCAGAAAGTAAGCTCGTAAAAAAGTGGGTGAAGTAAATGTCAATCACTACATACCATATTGGTGAGGTCACCAATATGGTCTCTCTATTTTCATTTAAATAGCCATTTTCCTGCGTTTTGTATTCGTTATCGCATATCCATTTACTAAAAATGATATATCAGAAAGTTGCTCAAGGTTTTTCTCAACAGACTGCTGATAATCAAGTGCCGCTTCAGTTCGTTGCTTTACCACGAGAGCGATAATTTCATCATCACTTTTTTCTACAATCGCTTTCGCATAAAGCCTGCGTTCATAAAGCTTATCAAAATCCCCTGATGATTGGACAGATTTTTTAGCCTCTGAATAACTTATAGGATTAATTTCATCGATAAAATTAACCATTAGAGATTTTCTCTTTTTATCTAGCCTGCGTAGTTCTGTATGTGCAGATTTATATTTCTTAATTTCATATTCAAATGCGT